>JBLMZH010000019.1:0-17399 GCA_050258715.1 Acidobacteriaceae bacterium | reverse complement strand
CTAAATATAGCCCCATATCTAGTATGCTGTCAAAACCTGGGATTTTCTCGATTTAAATTGCCAAGCCTGACGTTATCAACATTTTTTTTGACGGCGTTTGAGGGTGTCAATGATTAAATTGAAAATTGAGAATAAAAATTGAAGATTAAATTGAGGACTGTGGATTGAAGATTGAAATTTTCAATCAATAATCTTCAATGAATCCTCAATTTTCAATATTCAATTTTCAATCATAAAAAAGGCGCGTTCCTGAGTTGCTCAGAAACGCGCCAAAACGCATAGCAGTTACTTGAGATTACTTGATGAGACTGTCCAGATACTGATCGACCGAAAGATCGGTCAGCATCTCGAAGACTGCCAGGTAACGTTCCTTGGTTGCCCGAAGCACCTGTTCCGGCACTTCCAGGGAATGAACCTTGGCCACGTCTTCCTCTGACTCCGGCTCAAGGCTGCTGATGTTGATCTCCGACCCGTCCGGAAGCTTGGCGTGCTTGCCCCACTCCCGGACCGGCTGTTTGTCCCAACCTTGAGGCGACTTCTTGTTCTCTTGGGCGATGATGTAGTCGCCGACGAGCCAGAAGCGGGAAGAATCCGGTGTAAGGACCTCGTCGCCCAGGATCCTGCCCCCAAACTCGAACTTGGTGTCTGCAAGGATGATCCCGTGGCGCCACGCGTACTGGCTGCCGGCAAAATAGACCCCTATTGCAGTTTCGGCCAGCCAGGGATGATCCCTTTCGACCTTCGCACCCGAGAGGTGGACATCGTGGCCTTGCTCGGCTTTGGTAGTCGGAGTGAACATCGGCTCTGGAAGCTTGCTCCCGTCGTGAAGGCCGGGCGGCAAACGAATGCCGCAGACTGTCCCGTCCTTCTGGTAGGACTTCAGGCCGCTGCCAGTGAGGTATCCTCTGACTACCGCTTCAATGGGAAGCATGTCCAGTTTGGCCACCACCACTGCCCGGGCCCAAAGCTCGCGATTTCCGCCAAGCTCAGGGGGCAGGAACACGTCGATCTGGTTTCCCCACGCCACCAGATGGTTTTTGACGTCGATGACCTCAGTCAGCCAGAACACGGACAGGAGGTTGAGCACCACCCCTTTGAGGTGGACAACGGTGTTGAGCACGAAATCGAAGATGCTGATGCGGTCGGTCGTGACCACGAGCAGGCCGTCTTCGCACGGGATCTCGTAGGTGTCCCGGACTTTTCCCTGACGAACGCGCTTGAGGTGTTTGTTGAGCTCAAGCGACAGCTCGGATTCGGCCACGGCAGCCGGAATTTTCGCTCCCATTGAAGTTTCTCCTTGTCGAGATCTAAGTCCTACTCCTGGTTTCGCGGGGAGGACAGGCGAACAGGCTCCTCGTCCTCGACGAAAGGGATCTCCGCTGGTTTGTTGGTCTTGATCCGGAACTGATACAGCCTTTCGGCAACCAGGCCATCCGATGCTGCCAAAATCTGGCAGGCGGCAACGGCCGCGTTCTTCAGTCCCGACTTGCCGATGCCCGGAACCATGACCGGAGTTCCGGGAGGCATCCGGACCATGGACAGTAGGGCATCCAAGGCATCCGGGAATTCCGCTGATGGCAATGGGACTCCGATGACCGGCGTGATCGGGTCGAGACAGGCGATCGCCCCAGGGAGGGCGGCAGCCATTCCAGCCGCAGCGATGTAAACGGCAGGTTCGTTCTCCTTGTAGTTCTTCACGACGAAGGCGAACAGCTCCGCGTGGTTCCTGTGAGCCGAGATGATGAAAATCTCATAGCTCACTTCGCAGCTCTTGAAGACCTCGGTCATTCCCGATTCCTTCAAGATTTTTGCGTCCGACTTGCTTCCCAGAATGATCATCACACTCGGCATTTCTGCTCCTTGTCGAAGACATCAAAGAAGTTCACGGGCCAGCGCCACGATCTCAAGCGCTTTCTCCCGCGCCTTGCCGACGTACCGCTCCGGATAGTAGAAGTCGTTGCGCATGCTTTGCGGAATGCGGGACAGAGCTTCGTCGAGCTCGAAGTCCTTTTCCGCCAGAACATAGAGCGCCTCAAACAGCACGATCTTCTGTTCCTTGGCCACGGCCATGGCTTGCTCGTTGATGAGCTTGTGGGCGTCGTGCGGGTAGCCGGCCATCTGCAAAGCGATATAGATGGGCTCGGCCAGCACGAATGCAGCCGAGGTCTTGAGGTTGGCCTCGCAGGCGTCCTTCGAAACCGTGATGCGCGAAAGGAAGGGCACTCCGGCCTTGTTCTTGCGCAGGAGCGTGTTGAGCTGGACCGTGAGGTTGATGGGAATGATGGGAAAGTCGCGGTAGACCGAACTTCCGACCAAGTCCCGCTGATGCTCACTTAGGAGCGTGTCGAAGACCTTGCCGTATTCGTTCTTGGTCCTCAGCCACATCCCTTCGAGGTTTTCGAAGCTGATGGGGTTGCGCTTGTGGGCCATGGTCGAGGACCCGACCTGGCCGGACTCGAACTCTTCGGCGATTTCTCCGATCTCGCTGCGCATGAGGTGCCGGCAGTCGCGGCCGAACTGGCCGAACGTTGCCGACATCATCGCACAGGCGTGGAGAAAATAGGCCAGGGGCTCGGGCGGAAGGATCTGGGTCGAGATGCGCGCCGCTGGAAGTCCGAGACTATCCAGGATCAGCTGCTCGAAAGTATGGGCGGAATGAAGACTCCGGGCATCATCGAACCCAAGCGCCACCTGAGCGTTGTAAGCGCCAACTGCCCCTGAGATTTTGCCAACCAGGTGTTCGGAATGGAGCTGAAGCATTTCATAGTTGGCCATGACCCTGGAAAGGATAGTGGCCAGCCAGAACCCGACTGTGATCGGCAAGGCGTGCTGGCCGTGGGTCCGGCCAATCTGGACCTGGGTCGCGAACTTCTCGACCAGGCCAGCCATGAGCCGAATGACTTCTCGGGTCTTTGGCTTGATGACATCCCTGTACGCGCGGATGAACATCAGGCTCCTGCCGGTATCGAGAGCGTCGTAACTCGTGTATGGAACGTGCACCCAGCGGTGCAGCTTCTCGGGCAGGACCTCCTTGGCCAGCAGCACCCAGGCGCGGACGTCGTGCTTGGTCTTTTCCGATTCGACCCGGTCCACTTCGGATGTAGGGATCGCGCCGACTTTCTTGATGACCTCGTCCGTCAGCAGCTCGAAGTCTTCGGGCGGGATAATCCCGCTTCTGCCGAGCGTGTTTAAGCCGGCGATCTCAACTTGAGCCATCCAGCCTACCAAGTTGTCGTACCCGAAGAAAGGCACAAGCTCCTTGGGCTGGTACCTGGGGTTGCCAGGCATCATCAAATTTGCCACAAAACTCCTCCTTGTCTCACAAAAAAAGCCGGCAGTTCAACGGTTTCTAGGCGGTTCAGGATACTAAAGAATAGCAGAACGCTCATAAAGGGGGCAAATACGAAAAGACGCGCTTTGATTGTTCAAAACGCGTCTTCGAATCTCTGTTCGGTTATCCTCCTACTTGTTTGCGTGGGCCTTCATGGCCGCATCCAGGCGATGCCATTCCGGCTTGACCTTCCAGACCACGTTGTTCTTCGCCACATCACGAGCCACGAATGGGTCGTCCTGCTCGTACTGCTGGATCTCTTTCTCGACCAAGGCATAGACAGGCAGGTCCAGCAAAGCCTTCTGCTGAGGAACCGACCGGTTAAGCAAGGCAACGATGGCCAGCGGGACTCCCTGCGATTCTTTGATGAGATGGATCGCTTCGGCCGTGGTCGAGAAGTTGTTGACCACGTCTTCGCAGATCACCACTTTCTGGCCGGGCAGGATCTCGTGGCGTCCGAGAACGAGAGTTGCTTCTTCCCTCTCCGTTGCGCTGCCTGCCTTGGTCACTTTCTTCTCGGCGAAACTGCACTGGGTGCAGTAGGTCCTGGCCAGCGCCATGGACCAGTAGATCGAACCCATGGGCATGCCGAGGAAGACATCCACCCCGAGGTCCCGGATCCGGTCCTTGAGCATTTCCGCCCAGACCTCGAGAACGAACGGATACGGTTCGGCCTTGGCGAAGTTGGCGTAGGTGTCGCCGACGTAGTGGCGGCCCTGCTTGTCCTTGCCGGCGTAACCCACCAGCGGACCGAGCCTTTGGCCAGTGGCCGGGTCCTTGGGACAACTGTAGTAGCCTTTCAGCTCCTGGAGCAGTTCCAAGGGATCGGTCTGCATGGCCGTAATCCGGTTGATCACAAGCTTGTTCATCGCTCGCCTCTCCCTTCTAGGCGATGTTGGCGAACCCGAGCTTGGCGTTCTCCATGTGGCGCTCGAACGCCTCCACCGGGTCAGGAGCGTTGATGATCGCGCGGCCCCAGACGAGATGGCTTGCGCCGTCCATGAGCGCGGCTTCGGGGGTGGCGACCCGCTTCTGGTCGTGAACCTTGGCATCAGGCAGGCGCGTAGCCGGAACGATGAACTTCAGCCTGCCTCCGAACCCCTTCGACAATCCGCCGACCTCGAGCGGCGAGCAGACCACGCCATCCAGCCCGGCTTCGACTGCCCAGTCCGCGAACAGCTCGACCATGTGCGGAATGGATTCGCGGAAGATCTGGCCTTCTGCCACGGGCACGGAAAGCGAGGTCAGAACCGTGATCCCGTAGACCTGCCCTGGAAAGTTGTCCTTGGCCTTCTTGAGCATTTCGACCCCGCCGGCACAATGCACGGTCAGGATCTGGGCTCCGGTTCCGGCGTAGGCCTTGGCCCAGCCGCCGACCGTTTCGGGAATATCGTGGCACTTGGCGTCCATCATGACGCGGGGCGCGCCGGCATCGAGAAGATCGAACACGACTGCCTTGCCTTCGTGGGCGAACAGGTCGTGGATCTTGACCGCATAGATGCGGTGTCCGAGCAGCTGGACGATGTTGAGCGCCTCGAGGATGCTCAGGCGATCCAGAGCGATGATGGGAACATCTGCGGGTACTCCTTCAAAAGGCATCAATCAACCTCCTTAAAAACCGGAAAAGTCCGGCCCCTTAGAATAGCAATTTTCGCATTTTGGGGCAAAACAAAAAAGCAGGCCTTTTAAGCCTGCTTCGCGAATTTCTATTTGATCTTTTTCCTGATGAATGCCGGGATTTCGAGTTCGTCCTGGGCGTCCTTCGGCTCATCGTAATCGCGGTCTTCGTCCATGACCTTCGGAGCGTAGATCGGGCGCCTGACTTCCTCGACCGGTGCGGGGACAGGCTGCTCTTCGATGATTGAAGCGATCTCCGGGCGCCTTAAGCTTTCGTCAAAACCCGTGGCAATGACCGTGATCTTGATCTCCTCGTCCATGCCGTCGTCAATGACCGCGCCGAAGATGATCTTGGCTTCGGGATCAACGGCCTTGGTGATGAACTTGGCCGCGTCATCGACTTCATACATGCCCAAATCCTTGCCGCCGGTAATGTTGAACAAAACTCCCTTGGCCCCGTCGATCGAAATGTCCAGAAGCGGCGAATTGATCGCGGTCTTGGCCGCATCCAGCGCGCGGTTTTCGCCCGTGGCGCGTCCAACTCCCATCAAAGCCGAGCCGGCGTTCTGCATAATGGCTTTCACATCCGCAAAATCGACGTTGATCATGCCGGGCGTTGTGATCAGGTCGGAAATGCCGGCCACGCCCTGTCTCAGGATATCGTCAACGGTCTTAAACGCCTCGAGCAGCGAAGTCTTCTTATCAATGATCTGCAAAATTCGGTCGTTGGGAATGACAATGATGGTATCCACGTGGTGCTTTAAATCTTCCAAAGCTTTTTCCGCGATCTCGCGGCGCTTGGCGCCTTCAAAAGCGAACGGCTTGGTCACGACCGCAACAGTCAAAATCCCGGTTTTCTTGGCCAGTTCCGCAACCACGGGAGCTGCTCCCGAGCAGGTTCCGCCTCCAAGGCCGCCCGTGATGAACACCATGTCGGCGTTTCTTATCGTATCCAAAATTTCCTGCTTGTTCTCTTCGGCCGCGGCTCTTCCGATGTCCGGGTTCATGCCGGCGCCCAAGCCCCTGGTAATGGTCTTGCCGATGTGGATCTTTTGGTCAGCCCGGGAATTGTGAAGAGCCTGAGCATCGGTGTTGATGGCGACGAATTCCACCCCGTGGATGCCGGTCTCCATCATCCGGTGGATCGCGTTGTGGCCGGAGCCGCCAACGCCAATGACCTTGATCCTGGCAAACGTCTCGATCTTCGGTTTGATCTCGATGGATTTGATTTTCATAAGAAGTTAATGGGAGGGATTCATCCCAAGATTAAGGCAAAAATGATTTAAACCACGACCGGACCTTGTTCACGGTATCGTTCTCTAAAACTTTTTTCGTAAATTTATTGACGGTTCTGGACGAGCCGAGCAGGAATTCCTGGCTCCAGATGACCAAGCCCACGGCGGTGGCGAACGCCGGGTCATTGACCCGGTCGATAACCGTGGCCACTTGCCCGGGCAACCCAATGGTGATGGGCAGGCGAAGCTCTTTCTTGGCCAGCTCCATGATTCCGGGAAGTTTTGCCCCGCCGCCTGTCAAAACCGCGCCAGCCGGAAGCTGTCCGTCCTTGCCCACGGCCTTGAGCTCCTTGTTGACCAGCTCAAACACCTCTTCCAGCCTGGCTTCCACGATTTCAGCAATATGTTTTAAGCCGACTCTTCCCTCTTCCTGCTTGTCGATCTTGGAAAGGTCGATCTCAGTGTCGCGTTTGACCTCGCGGGCTTCGGCCAAGGCGTGCCCGATTTTCACTTTTTCCGCGCAATCCACGGAAGTCCGAAGGCCGATGGCCAGGTCATTCGTAATGTGCATGGAACCGACCGGCAAAATGGTGCTTTTTAGAAGTTCACCTTCCTCAAATACCACCATTCCCGTGGTCCCGCCGCCCAAATCGATGACGGTCACGCCCAATTCCTTCTGCTTTTTGGTCAATACAGCCTGCGCTGCGGCCAAAGGGGCCAAAACCAGATCATCAATTTCAAGGCCTGCCTGCAATATACATTTTGTAAGATTTTTTATAAAGGGCACGGAGGCCTGGATGATGTGGCTGTCCACCTCAAGCCGAATTCCCGACATTCCCACCGGATCCTTGATCCCCTTTTGACCGTCGACTGTAAAGGTCTTTGGAATAACGTGAAGAATTTCGCGGTTCGGCGGGATGGAAATAGCTTGGGATGCATCAACAACGCGGACCACGTCGTTTTCCGTGATCTCGCCGTCGGCTCTGGCGACCGCGATCACGCCATGGCTTTCGTGGGAAGTGATTTGGGCGCCGCCCACGGAAACAACCGCGTGGTCGATGGACAAGCCAGTCATGCGTTCGGCCTTTTCCAGCGCTTCGGAAATGGAAGAAACCGCCTCATCGATGTCAACGATGACGCCGCGCCTGATCCCGGCCGACTGCGCTTCCCCAACGCCTATGATGTTCGGGTTAGAAAGCTCGGTTTCCTGCTTGCCGATGACAACGCGCACCATGGAGGACCCGATGTCGAGTCCGACAAAGATCTGCTCTTTAGCCATCAAGCCTCCAGGTTTTTAGAAAATATTTGTTTCATTTTTCCTGAGATTGAAAATTGAATTGAAATAATTAAGACAGGGCGCTTTTTACGGCCGCTGATACCGTGTTGCCGTCAGCCAAACCTTTGACCTTGCCCATAACCGCTCCCATAACCTTTCCGAACTCCGGCTTCCCGCCCATTTTGCCCACGACTTCCTGCACAATGGTTTTGACTTCCTCTTCCGAAAGCTGCTTCGGCTGATATTTCTTAAGCACATCCATCTGCTGCTGTTCGCGCGCGACCAAATCTTCTCTTGCCCCGGCCTTAAAGCTCGCAATCGAATCGTTATGCTGTTTGATCTTCTTGTTGACCGCGGAAATAACGTCTTCCTCGGTCAGCGGTTTCTGCTTGGCGATTTCAAGATTGGAAAGTTCGGCCTTGAGGTTGCGCAAACTCGAAAGGACAGTTTCGTTCTTGTCCCTCATGGCCTGCTTAAAATCGCTGTTGATAAGATCTAAGATCATCGGCGTCGATACTTGTTGCCGAAGAAAGGCAACTTTCCCATTTTTTTAAGCTCTTCGCGCTTCTCGCGGTTTTCCGCGCGTCGCAAAGCGTCTTCTCTGAGTAAATTCCTTGACCTGGTCGGAGTAAAGAACCTTATCCTGCGGGCGCGCACTAAAACGCCGCTCTGCTGGATCTTGCGGTTGAATCGGCGGACCAGGCTCTCAAAAGATTCGCCATCTTTTCGTTTAACTTCTACCAAAACTCTCACCTCTCTTTCATATATCCAAACTTTCTGCTGAATTTCTTTAAGTCAGGCGAGCTTTAGAAATAAAAAACCTTGCCGCCCTGTCTTTTCAAGTGTTAGTTTGGAATCAAGCTGCCTATTGTATAACATAAAAATAGGGATAAGGTCAAGAAAAGGGTGGTAAAGAGCGCCAACTATTACATTCAGGCAAATCCGAGGCACGAAGCACCAAATTCGAGGCAAAAAACCAATACATAATTCAAACATCAAAAGGCAAAAGCCAAAATGAAAGTCCAAAATGCAAAATTTTGCATTTTACTTTTTCAGTTTGAAGATTGATATTTGATATTTGAGATTGTTTCGGATTTCGATATTCGAATTTCGAACTTAAAACCCCGAGTTTCCCCGGGGTTAAACAATTCATTAGTATCTCTTACCACTACATTACTATTTATTACAATCTATTATTTCCCCAACCTCTTCTTCACTTCCTCGATTATTCTTTCGATCGTAAACAATTCCTGCATGCCGGAACGGACGTCGCGCAAAATGACTGTCCCCTCGCGGGCTTCCTTCTGTCCGATGATAAGCGCTATAGCGACCTTGCTTGATTCGGCCAGCTTAAGCTGAGTCTTGATCGAGCCTGGACCGATAAATTCCGAAGCTGCAATATTAGCGCTCCAAAGATCAGAAAACAATCGCAAACTTTTCTTGGCGGCCAAATCCCCTAAAGGAACCAGGAAAACGTCAGCCTTGTGTCTCGGGCTGATCTTCATGTTCGCGAGGTTGATGGCAGTGAGGACCGTTTCAATGCTCGTCTGAAATCCCAAAGCCGAGGTCGGCAGGCCGCCCAAGCTTTGAATGACATCGTCAGCGTGTCCGCCCTGGCCCAAAGCCATCTCGCCCTGCTCGCCCTTATACTTGATCTCAAAAATGGTTTTCCTTGACCACGGCTTGCCCACGACCTTCTGGTTCAAGTTATAGGGAATGCCGACTTCGTCCAATCCTTCCAAAACCCCGATAAAGTGCCGGCGGCAATTTTCACAAAGGTAGTCGACTAAAACCGGGGCTTCCGAAGAGACCGTCGAGCAAGACAGATTGTTGCAGGCCAAAATCGCCACGGGATTGGAATCAACGAGCTCGACGCAATTTTCACAAAGGTCGTATTTTTTTTCTTTAAAGTAGTTGGTCAGAACTTCCTGGTACGGCGGCAGACATTCCAAGCAGCCGACATTGTTGATCTCCAAAGTCAGTCCCGTGAACCCTGCGTCCAAAAAAAGCTTCATGACCATGTTGATGACCTGGGCGTCCGCGATCGGCGAGGTTTCGCCGAAAATCTGAAAGCCCAGTTCGTCGGTCTGTCTGAGGGTGCCGTTGACCACGGCCATGGTCGGAGAAGCGTAAAACCACTTGCTGACTTTTTCGCGCTCGAAATAGCGGTGTTCGAGGTAAGCCCGGGCCAAGCCGAAGAGGTTGGTCGGCTTAAAGGCCATGACCGTTCCCTTGGCGTCGGTAAAAGTCACGGCTTGCTGGTTGGTGGACTGCTGCCAGTATTTGTAAAGCGAGGCGTTCTCAAGGCTGGGAGTTTCCATCCTCGAGTAGCCGAAGGTATGTGCAAAGTTTACAAACCGGTCCATAAATGCAGCAAAAGCCGCCTGTTGTTCCGGCTGCAAATCGTAAGTGCCCGGAAGATGTAAGGGGGCTTTTTCAATGGTGGGGGTGATTTTTTTCGGTCGTCCCATATGGCTTATTCCTTAAGGTTAGGGAGCGTTAGATTCAAAGTTTACAGGAGGTCCCTCCTTATTGCAACCCCTATTCTGATGTGACTACAAGGTCTCGACTGCCGTATAACTGTAGGACGGCGCTGAAAATTTATGGAATTTGTTGAGAGGAAAGGCCCTGATGAGCACGCGCCCGACCAGATCGTTCTTGGGCAAGGGCCCCCAATATCGGGAATCCGAGGACTGCAGGCGGTTGTCGCCCAAAGTGAAATATTGTTCGGAGGAAAGAGTCAAAGTTTTTTTGCCGCCGATCACATCCGAGTTTAAGGGATAGGTCAGGCCCTGGGTCGGAAGGTAGCTTTCATCCAAAACCATGCCGTCGGGGTGCTGGGTGTTGTAGATCGTAACCCGGCCGTTGTCTATGGAAACCTTTTCTCCCGGAAGCCCGACAATGCGCTTGATAAAATATTGTTTCGGGTCGTCAGGATAGCGAAGCACGACAACCTCTCCCCTTTCCGGCTGGCGCAGGCGGTAGGATATCTCATCAATGACGAGATATTGCCCGTCCTCGAAGTTGGGCAGCATGGAATTGCCGGAGACGATAAAGGGCTGAAAAACAAAATAACGGATCGGGAGAATGATCACGAGAGCGATAATGATGACTTTGAGAAAATCCCAAACGAATAATCCAAAAGATTTTGCGTCTGAAAAGATCCCTGGTTCTTCTTTTTTTTCTTCCATAATTTTTATTTACTTTGAGGCCGATTGCTCAATTTATTCTGGTGGTCATTGCTGGACTCGAACCAGCGACCTCGCCGATGTGAACGGCGCGCTCTAACCAGCTGAGCTAAATGACCTAAATTATTGTAAAAAGGCCGAAAAAATCAAAAATAGCCCTTTCAGCTTACCAGATATCGCGCGGCGCTACAACCCCTGATCCAGCTGAAAGTTACAAGTCAAATTTTTGTAATAATAAACCTTGAGTAACCTTAGTCAGCATGAAAAAAGTAAGCTATAATATGTTGGCAGATTAACGATTTCAACCACACATGAGAAGTTTTGACATAAATTACCAACCCCGCTACCAATCGCAACAACAACCGCCTGCTGAAAGGCCTTCGGCCCCGAGGCGCAAACGCCGCTGGAAACTCAAGCTAATACTTTTGATTCTGGCTTTGGGTCTCGTGTATGCGGGATTTAACGGCGCCCAAATACTTTCTAAAACCAACAAGATCTTCACGGGCAAGGGCAATATTTTTGTCCGCGTCAGCAAGATGATCTTCGGCAAAACCCAGCCTTTGCAAGGTGAAGAAACGGGGACCGTGAACATTTTGCTGCTCGGATACGGCGGGCCCGGCCACGACGGCGCTTATCTCACGGATACCATGATCGTCGCGAGCATCAATATGGAAACCAAGGAGGTCGTTTTGATCTCCATCCCCCGCGATTTCGTCATCAGCTTCCCGAACCGCGGCTTTCAAAAGATCAATGCGGCCTATGCTTACGCCGAAGCTTCCCAGCCGGGCACCGGCGGACCCGCCGCCATAGCCGCGGCGGAAAAAGTCACGGGCCTGACCATCCCCTACTACGCTTCGGTGGACTTCAAAGGATTTGTCAAAGCGGTTGATCACGTCGGCGGCGTGGACATTACGGTGGACCGGACCTTTACGGACAACATGTATCCCAACAGCAAGAACGGCTATCTGCCGCCGGTGACATTCACCAAAGGCATTGAACACATGAACGGCGAAAGGGCGCTGATTTTTGCCCGCTCAAGGCACGGCAACAACGGCGAAGGCAACGATTTTGCCCGAAGCGAGCGGCAAAAAAAGATCCTGGTCGCCATGAAGACGAAACTGCAAAACCTCGGCCTGACCGACATCTCCACCATCAACGAGCTGCTCAATGACTTCACGGAAAATTTCCGAACCAACCTCGAACCGACGGAACTCAAGCGTTTAAGCGAAGTCGCCCACGATATTCCGGCTGACAACATCTACTCCTTAAGCCTGGATCCGGACGAGAAGCTTATTTGCCAGGGCATGATCGAGGATTATACGGTCAAGGCTTATGTCATCCAGCCCTGCGAGGGCAAAACTCTAGCCGACATCCACGCCTATCTGGTCAACGCCACAACGATCGCCAAACTGTCTAAAGAGGGTGCAACAATCGAGGTCCAAAACACGACCGGCAAAACCAAGAACATTGATGCCATAAAAAATCTGAGCAATCTCGGGGCCAAGGTCAAGTACGCGACCTACAAGGGCAAGTCGTCCTACGACCGCACAATCCTCTACGATAATTCCCAAGGCAGGAAGCCAAAGACGCTTCAATACCTGAAGGACTTGAATTTGAGTGTGTCCGATGTTCCGTTCTACGACGCCCAGCCAGGATCGGATTTCGTGATCCTGATCGGGAATGATATGTAAAAAATAATATAGATAGCAATTACCACATGAACCGCATTCCACTGGTCGCGCTCATCGGCCTCCCCAATGCCGGCAAGTCGACCTTATTCAATAAAATTTTGGAGCGGCGCAAGGCCTTAACCCATCCCGAGGCCGGCACGACCCGCGACCGCCACTATGGCCGAACCGTTTGGAACGGTTCTGAATTTTTTTTAGTGGACACAGCCGGCATTATCTCCCGTCCGGGATCAGATTTGGAAAAGAGCATTCAGCGGCAAACGGCCATTGCGCTGTCCGAGGCCGACCTTATAGTGCTGGTGGCTGACGGGAGGACCGAAGTATCCTCCTCAGACTTCGCCGTGGCGAAAAAATTGTCGCGTTCCAAAAAACCGGTTTTGCTCGCGGTCAACAAAATCGACTCCAGAAGCGCCAAAACTGAAGCGGCGATCGCCGAATTCAAACGCCTTGGACTCAACGAACCGATCCCGATCTCGGCCATCAACGGTTCGGGCGTCGGCGACCTCCTTGATATGATCAGTTCAAACATCAAATC
Source organism: Acidobacteriaceae bacterium (assembly GCA_050258715.1). Taxonomy (GTDB): domain Bacteria; phylum Patescibacteriota; class Doudnabacteria; order UBA920; family O2-02-FULL-48-8; genus JBLMZH01. The sequence continues at coordinate 4,529 of JBLMZH010000019.1, read as the reverse complement.
AGAACAACGATCTGAGTCCTTGGACGATCCCGGGTTGAAGCTGGCCTTTGTCGGCAAGCCGAACGTCGGAAAATCATCTTTGGTCAATAAAATTTTGGGTACAGAGAGGCAGCTCGTGCACGAAAAACCGGGCACGACCCGCTCCACCGTGGACATCCCCTACAAGCATAACGGCCGGGATTTTGTTTTGCTGGATACGGCCGGGGTCAAGAAAAAATGGAAGCAGGACCAGGACACCGAAACTGCGGCCGCCATGCAGACTTTGCGCACCATCCCCCAGGCGGACGTCATTTTTTTCGTTCTTGCCAGCGACGAACCGATCACCTTTCAGGACCAAGTTATCGCCTCTCAAATCATTGAGCAGCATAAGCCCGTGGTCGTGGTTTTAAACAAGATCGACAAATTGAGCGACGAGGAAAGGGACCGGGTTCTAAACCGGCTCCCCGATCATCTTCCGCATATGTGGTGGGCGCCGGTGGTTTTTGCCTCCGCCAAGACGGGCTCAGGCTTGGAAAAAATGTTTGAACTGGCCTTCGACTCTTTTGCCTCAGCGCAAAAGCAGATTTCAATCGAGGATTTGGACGGTTTTTTGGAAAAGATGCTCAAGGAACATATGCCGGGCAAGATGGCGGACCAGCGCGCGCCCAAACTTTACAATCTTTCCCAAATATCCGTGCGGCCGCCTATGTTTCGAATGACCGTGAACTTTCCGGCCGCAGTAGCCACGGCCTGGAAAAAATATTTTGAAAAACAGTTCCGGCTTAAGTTCGGATTTGAAGGAACACCGATCGAGATCAAGTACGAAAAACGGAAATAAGTCTTAATATCCAGATTCAAACCTGCGATTGTAATTTATTGCCTTAACCATTACCATTTAATCAGAGCATTTAACTTAAATAAAATGTACTTAATCGTCGGCTTAGGCAATCCAGGAAAGCAGTACGAAAATACCAGGCACAACCTGGGTTTTCGAGTCTTGGACCTTTTGACGGACAATACGGAGTGGGAAAACAAATACCAGTCGCTGTTTATCAAAACCGAAGACGCCATCCTTTTAAAACCTCAGACCTTCATGAACCTTTCGGGCAAAGCCGTAAAAGAAGTCTCTAAATACTACCCTGACGCAAAACTGGTCGTGGTCCACGACGAGCTCGATTTGCCGCTCGGCACGGTCAAACTCATGAAAGATTTGAGCTCGGCCGGACACAACGGTATTAAATCAATCATCGAGGAGCTGAATACCCAGGATTTTATTCGGCTCAGGCTCGGCATTGCCAACCCGGAACTTAAAGGCCAGGTCCCGGCTGAGGATTTCGTCCTCCAAAAATTCGACAAAAGCGAGGAAAGCCTGGTCACGGAATCCCTTGAGCGGGCAAAGGATATTGTGGACTCGCTCTTAAGAGACGGATTTGAACTGACCCAATCGAAATACAACGGGTAAATTCGGTTAATTTCTATTTCTAAAAAGAAAAAGGCTCGAACTTGGGGTTGCCAAGTTCGAGCCTTGTCGTTTCGCGAGGACTTCGCCGGAGTGGGTTCCGGTTTTTATCGCAGCCAGCTGGGATGGCCGCAATTGCCCTATCGACGGCTCTCGTACTGATCGAGCAGGAAATCGTGGACCTCGGGAGTCAGCTTGAGGCCGTTTGCCTCGCACAGCTCCCGAATCAGCAACTCGGTCTCCTGGGGAGGAAGCCTGTGCCATTCCTGAGCGGCCAGCCTGTTGGCTGCTCTCCGGATGGCTTCCTTTGACTCTCCCCTCGGGATGGAGTCGAAGTTGCCGTTGTCGAGGTCGTTCTCGTGCTGTTCCCGGGAAACGTACGGATTCGGTTTGATGACCCTAAGTTCCCGACAAACCGCCTGTCCCAGCATGTGGCCTCCTTCCGAACCTGTGTGTCAACGACCACCAACCAAACACGACGACGGAAACCGCAGTCAGAGCGAGCCCGATGATGCCGAACGCGATGGCGGCCACCCTTGCCACTGCAAGAAAGTGCGTTGCCACCTCAACGATGACGGTGATCGCGAAGATCCACACCGCTCCCCGGCCAATTTTCTCACCGATGGTGTCCATCCTGCTCCTCCAATTCGGCCGGTAAACGAAAATTCCTCCTTGTTCCCCTAAAGTAATACCCTTGACCCTACCTGTCAGCGCAAGACGAGAATGGAAAACCAGTCCGGCCTTGACTTGTGGCTACTCGCAGACAATAGGAGGGATGATGTCCGCTTTCACCGCTGAACAGATAGGGTAAAAAGTACTACTGCCTGAAATTGGTAAGGGGCGACTTCCTAATTTTAACCATAACGAGATATTTTAGCAAAGTTTGCGGAAAATGTCAATATTGCCTAGAATATACCCTTATTTACTGGAAAACAAATATGCAAAAGGAACGAATAATGGCCAACGCCATCAATTTGATCCCGGGCATGGACGCGGTCAAATTGAACCTGCTGCTGAAGCAATTCGGGTCGTTTGCCCGAATTTGGGAGCAAAAAAGGTCGGCTCTGGGAATTATGTGCGAAAAAAAAATGGACAAAGGCCAAATTTTAAAAGCTTTTGATAATATCGATCCGGAAAAATCTTTTCAAAAGCTTGCTGACCTTGGGATTGAAACCACGATCATAGCCGAAGCCACATACCCGCAGCAATTAAAAGAAATCCCCAATCCCCCGCCCGCAATCTACACCAGAGGAAGCATCAAGGCTTTGTCAGGGCCGGGACTGGCTGTCGTTGGAACGAGAAAAATGAGCTTGTACGGCAAGCAGGCTGTTTTGGAGATCGTGCCCGGGCTTTCCGCAACCGGCTTAAGCATAATTTCCGGCATGGCGTTCGGTGTTGATTCGGAAGCATTGAACTCGGCACTCGCCGCCGGCATAGTTCCGATCGCGGTTTTAGCCAGCCCCCTGGATGATGATTCGCTTTCCCCGAAAAGCAACTTCAATCTGGCCAAGAAAATCATTGAAAACGGCTGTGTTGTATCCGAATACGCTTTGGGCAGGCCCGTTTACAAACAAAACTTTCTCGACCGCAACCGCATAATTTCAGGCTTAAGCCTGGGCGTTTTGGTCATTGAAGCGCCCTTGGTCAGCGGCGCTCTTTCAACCGCAACTTTCGCGCTCGAGCAGAATCGGCTGGTTTTGGCCGTGCCCGGCTCGATCTTTTCCGAGGTTTCAGCAGGCTGCTTAAAACTCATCAAAGCGGGAGCGGCGACGATAACCGGCTTAAGCGATATCTTTAAGGAATTGAATTTGGATTTGATGCCAGCCAAAGATACTGCTAAGTTTAATGGTAGTGATATCGAACGGTCGGTCCTTGGATCTTTGGGCCGGACCCCAAAAGAAATGGACCAGATCGTCAGAGACACCAAACTAAAACCGGAACTGGTCATGCAAACCTTGACCATGCTGGAAATTAAAGGTATGGTTTCAAGGATCGGGAACAATCATTATGTCAAAGGCATTTAAATCAAGCCTGTTGTTGCTGCTTGCGGCTGTCGCCGTTGCGGTTGTTTGGTTCGGTTTCAATGAGACCCGGCAAAATTTGATCCACGGCAGCGACCCGGTCAAGCCGGAACAAAAAGTCCAACCCAAGACGACCAAGCTCTTCTTTGCCGGCGACATAATGCTTTCGCGCAACGTCGGGACAAAGATCACCGAGGCCAATGATCCGTCGCTTCCTTTCGCCAATGTCAAAGATGAGATCAAAAGTTCGGACCTGAGCTTTGCCAACCTTGAATCGCCTTTCTACGATAAAGGGGCGCGCGTTACGCAAGGCATGGTGTTCAAGGCGGAACCAGCTTGGATCTCAGGCCTGGTCGATTCAGGTCTAAAAATATTATCAACCGCCAACAACCATTCCTTTGACCAGGGGAAAAACGGCCTAACCTATACTTTGAACTGGCTTCAAACCAACGGCATCAAACCGGTCGGCACCGGGACTGACTGCCACCAGGGGCTTGTTGAAGAAATCAACGGTATTAAGTTTGGCTTTTTGACCTATTCATACGCAGCCTATAATGACGGAGGCAAGGTTCCGGACGCAAACGTCTGCGATTGGAACGATCAAAAACAGGTTCAGGCGGACATAAAAACCTTGAAACCCGAAGTTGATTTTCTGGTCGTCTCCTCGCACATGGGCACGGAATATAAACTCGAGCCTGACGCCCAAAATGTCGAATATGTCCACAGCGCGATTGATGCGGGCACTGACTTATTCATCGGCGGCCACCCGCACTGGATCCAAACGACTGAACAGTACAAAGGCAAATGGATCTTTTACTCTTTGGGAAATTTTGTTTTTGACCAGATGTGGAGCCAGGAGACGCGGGAAGGGCTGACTGTGGAGGTCGTATTTAAAGATAAGGACCTGGCGGAAATCACAGTTAATCCCGTGATCATAGACAATTACTGCTGCCCCAGATGGGCCAATTCCGAGGAAACCCAAAAAATCCTCTCCACCCTAGGCTTGACAAACAGAGTCATTTATAGTAAAAATAACAACGATGTCTTATGACAAAATCTTTAGTTATTGT
>JBLMZH010000018.1:0-22505 GCA_050258715.1 Acidobacteriaceae bacterium | reverse complement strand
CGTTCCTAGCCTTAGCCGTGATGTTCCTGATCCGATCTATTGCGCTCAAAGTCTTGGTCGTTCTTGCCCCGGTTGCTTATGCTTTGAACATTCTTCCTGATACCCAGCAGTACGCCAGGCAGTGGTGGAATACATTTTTCAAATATCTGATGATGGGGCCCGTGGCCATGTTCTTCGTGGTCTTGGGCATGACGCTTATTGGTAAATTAAGAACGGCTGGATTCAGCGCCGGCAGCCTTTTAACTACGTACATCGTGATTTGCGGATTCTTTATTGCGGCAATTATTGTCGGCAGAAAATCAGGCATGGTCGGAGCGGCAGCCGTAGCCAACGTCACGGAGAGAGCGGGAAAATCAGCTGGAAAATGGACTGGGAAGGCTGGTGCGTCTTTTGTAGCCAGAGGCGGCTTTCTAACAGCGCCAGGATCTTTATTACAAAAAGCTGGTTTTACACGCACTGGACAAATTCTCTCGGGCGGAGGAAAAGCAGTAGGTTGGGCTACAGCTAAGCCTCAAGCTATGCTTCAAGCCACAAAAGAAAAGTTTGCCCAGGGTGACCGGGCGAGAGCAAGGCAGATTCAGACTCAGTCAATGAATATGCTGGCCAGCGTTGGCGGCAAGCTTGATGTGGAGACGAAGAAGAAGATGCCAAGGGCGCAGCTGCTCAAATATGCTTCCAAGATGAACGTTGCCGAGGCTCAGGAAACCATGGAAGAGGTTGGAAGAAAAGCCACTGATGTCATGCTGTTGGCCTTAAATGACGGGCTGATCAAGGGCGTTGGAAAGGGCGGGGTTGCTAAGACGCAGGAGGGGAAAGATATGAAAGCCGCAATTTACAAGTCCTATGCGGTCCAGCGCGGTGTCAGGGAAGCTGACTATGATGAGTTTGTAAGAACGGAGCAGGGGAAAGCTTTCTTGGAGCAAGGCCCTGAACTGAAAACGCCGGGGATCGTGGATGACAAAGAACGAGAAAAACTCAAAGATAAGGTCGGCTCGATCGAGAACCGGGCCGCTGCCATCACGCTTCCCAAGCGCGATCGCGGAGGTAACTTAGCCTGGAACCCCGTGTCAGCCACGACCACAACAACCACTACGACCACGACAACCACAGCCGCTCCTGCAGCCGCTGCCTCTACTCCTGCACCGGCTACGCCAGCCGCACCAGCTGCGTCTGCTTCGGCTGCCGCGCCAACTCCCAGGCCAGCTCCTACAGCCACGGCAACGGCCAACCCGGCAGCCAACCCGCCGGCAACGCCTCCGCGCCGGCCCTTGCCGGAAGAAGAGGACGAGGAAACGCCGGATAACGTCAGGATGAGAGGTCCTGAATAATTTCAACCATGGATTTAACTACCATCACAAACATTTTGGAAAAGACCAAGCCGCAATCAACAAGCGAGTTGGTTTTGGATGAGCCGTTCGAGCCCATGTTCTTTACCAAGAAGGAAAAGGAAAAGATCGAGAACGACGAGAAGAAGCTCGAAATGACCAAGCAATACCATCGGGCAGTCGTTGATAATCCTGATTACTCGGTGAATCTCGAGAAAGCGGTTTTGGCCGGCCAGATCTACTCGAGCCAACAAGCGGTTCAGGTGAATGCGCGGCTTAAGGCTCTCAACGGATCGGGCGCCAGGCTGGACTTAAATCGTTCCATCATCCACCCTGACGGCTGGCATATCATCGGCAGCGAAACCTTGGTCAAGAATCTGGGCTTGGCAAGCGACGCCTATATTTTTCCGGATCAGCTCGAAGTCCTTATTCAAAACTTGAAGTCCGAGGGCGTGGGCGAAGCAGACTTGAATAAGGTCAGGGCAGGAATGAAAGAGCATGCGGCTGTTGGTTTGCAAAGGGGCGTTTACGTTGCGCTCAAGGAAATGCTGGAAGAAGCTTTGGCCGTGTCGAACATCAAAGCCTCATTTGAATCGTATCGGAAAAAACTGGAGCCGGGCGCCTCAACTTCAGCTTCCGCTCCTTCAACGCCTCCGATTCCTCCGCACGGAACCAGCCTGGATGAATTAAAGAACCGGATCAGCACCAAACCGGCAGTTCCGTCTTTGTCTTCGACTCCGCCTTCAAAACCTGCGCCAAAAACCCCGCCTTTAACGCCTACTGAGATCAAGCGGGAAGTAAAGACTTTGGAATTGCCCGCAGAAGACAAACCCGAAATCAAGCCCGTAGTGGCGGCAAAACCTTTGGCTACGCCAATGGTTAAGCCCGCGCCTGTTCCGCCGCCTCGGCCCAAGGTCGGACCTTTGCCGGGACTGGCCAAGCTCGATGACATTGTAGTCACGGAAGATTTGCGGAAGATCCAGCTGGGGCATTTAAGACAAGGTTATTTGCCCGAACAGGTTAAAATAATAAAATCCAAGATCGCTTATCTGGCCGGTACGAACAAGGTTTTGCCCGTCCAGGTTTCGACCGTGTTCCAGGAAAGCCCTCTGTTCAAACTTTATCTGAAGATGGGGCGCTTGCTTATTGAAGGCAACATCCCTGATAAGCGAGCGACCTTTAACGAGGTGGCGGCCAAGCTTTCATCAGCAGGGGAGGATCCTTTGACCATCAAGGAATTTGAAGCCGTGGCGGACCTGCGCAAAGAATTGGAACAAATGTAGGCTTGTGATAAAATTGCTTATATGATAAAAAGAAGTGTTAATAGCACTTCTTTTAATTAAAGATTGAATATTGAAGATTGAAAATTAATTGAAAATTACGGATTAAATATTATTAATTTTCAATTTTTAATATTTTATTTTCAATTTCTTTAATGCGTATTGTCATCGACACAAATTTATTGATCGACGCCGCGTTGGACGAATATCATTTCGCCAACCGGATTTTGGACGAGGTTTTGGAGGGAAAGATCGAAGCCTTTGCCAACCGCGCCACGATCCGCGAAAACGAACTCATGGCCGGAAAAAAAATCAGCGATGAAAAGCATCTTGGGAAAGTCCGGCAAATATTCGGCATGATCAAGCCAGCACCTGACATTGAAGAACGCATCCGGGTCATAAGCGACCGGCAGGACAACAAACTTCTGGAGTCGGCAATAACTTCCGGGTCGGAATATCTGATCACTTCGGATAAAGAAGTTTTGAAAGTGGGAGAGTATCAAGGAGTAAAAATCGTGACCCCCAAGGAATTCTGGGCGATCTACGAGGATGAAAAAGGTGACAGCTGGGAGAAATGGGTGGAAAGTTTTATAAGTAATAAATAGTAATAGATAGTAATAAGTAGTAATAAGGGTAATAAGTTGTAAACATTTTGTTACCATTTATTACTATCTATTACAACCATATTACTTTTTATTACCACCCCATTTCTTTTCCATTTTTTCTTTCTTTATGGTATAATAAAACCACAAACCAAGGATCTTTCCCGAAACAAAAATGCAGTATCCAGTCCCACAATTTACCGAAGTCGAAGACAAGATCATAGGGCCTTTAACCCTCAAGCAGTTCCTGATTCTGATCGGTTTTGGGGCGATTCTGTTCATGTTCTGGTCGATTTTCGGCATCGGGGCGATTTTTTATATTCTAGCCATTCCTACCGTCGGCTTGTGCGCGTTCACTGCCTTTAAAAAACTGAACGGCCGGCCGCTGTATTTTTACCTGCCGGCTTTGATTTCGTTCGCCACCAAGCCAAAGGTCATGATTTTTAAACGGGAAGAAAATATCGTCAGCATCAGCAAGCAGGAAACCAAGCAGGTTGAAAAGCAGCAGGCCCTTACTTCTGACCAGGCCGCCGGACGCTTAAAGAAGCTGGCTTATCTGCTTGACCGGAAGACCGAAGAGGAAAGGCATTTGCTGGACACTTACGAAGAAGATTTGGAAAAAGGCTTTCCGGACACCAAGCCGCCGCAGGAAATTTTGGAACGCAAAACCGAAGAAAAACCGAAGGACAGGAAGAGCCAGCTCATGTCCGTGATCAGAAGCACTATGGCCCACGAGTCGAAAACCAAGCCGGCTTTAGCCGAAGCTCCCGCGGTGGAAGCGGAACCTAAAACGAGGCCGACCAGGAAGACGGCAAAAAAAACCGCGGTGCGCAAGCCGCTCGAAGGCGAGCGTAAACAATTCGATCCTTCAGACATTTTAGGAAACTATGGCCAATAAAAAAGACACCAGCGGGATGCACGCCAAGGGAAGTCCGATCTCGGCGAGCACCCAGAGCATAATGAGCGTTGAAGAGATCAAAGAGGGGACCATTCTCCTCAAAGATTCTTCGCTTCGGGCGGTTTTGGTCGTTTCGTCGACCAACTTTTCCCTTAAAAGCGCGGACGAGCAGAACGCCTTGATCGCGGCGTACCAATCCTTCCTCAACTCGCTGGAGTATCCGATCCAGATCCTGATGCAGTCGAGGAAATTGGACATCAACACTTACCTCGACAAGCTTCGGGAAATGATGCAGCGGCAAACCAACGAATTGTTGCGCCTGCAAACCCAGGAGTATATCGAGTACATCGGGAAGCTCGTGGAGTACGCGAGCATTATGACCAAGACCTTTTACATCATCGTCCCGTATTCCCTGGTTTCGGTCAAAGGCGGGCTTATGAGCAAACTGTCCTCGCTTTTCAACCCGGCGGGCACGATCAAGCTTAAGGAAGAGGATTTTGTCCACCATCGCGAGGAACTTTACAACCGCGTCAATCATATTTCCGGCACGCTTAACGGCATGGGACTTCGCACTATGGTGCTTTCGACGGAAGAGCTGGTCGAGCTCATCTATAACAGCTACAACCTGGAGGCTTCCTCCTCGATCAAGATCAAGAGCATCGAGGAATTGGATGTGGCCGGGAAGGACATCCACTACTAAAATTATGGGACTATTCAAATCAGCGGCGCAAACCGACTCGCGGTTCCAGGAGCAAAAGAAGCTTTTGGAGGCGGAGAAAGAATACAAAGCCGGGTTGAACACGCTTCGCGACATTCTGGCTCCTGCCGCCCTTCAGATAAATCAAAGTTATCTCGAACTTTCGGGCAAATTCGTCCGGTCGTTTTTTGTTCTTTCTTACCCGCGCTACATTTCGGTCAACTGGCTTTCGCCTGTGATCAGCATGGACACGCCCATGGATGTCTCGATGTTCATTTATCCTTTGGACATTGAAGAGGTCATGAACAAGCTCAAGAACAAGGTCGGGCAGCTGCAGTCCACGATCGCCATGAACGAAGAAAAGGGGAACGTCCGCGACCCGATGCTCGAGACGGCGTACCAGGACATTGAGTCGCTGCGCGACAGGCTGATGCAGGGCACGGAACACTATTTCAGATTTTCGCTTTATTTCACCATCTACGGCAACAACCTAAAGGAATTGGACGAGGCGTCCTCGACCCTTGAATCGCTCTTAGGCGCCAAGCTGATCATCACCAAGCAGGCGATCTTGCAGATGATGCAAGGCTTAAATTCGACCCTTCCTTTAGGCGACGATGAACTGGCCGTGGCCACGAACATGAACACCGAGCCCTTGTCCACCACTTTTCCGTTTGTTTCATCGGAGCTGACGAGCAATGACGGGATCCTTTACGGCATCAACCGCCACAACAACAGCTTGATCCTTTTTGACCGCTTCCAGATGGAAAATGCGAACTCCGTGGTTTTTGCCAAATCCGGCGCCGGCAAAAGCTATGCCGTCAAACTTGAGATCCTGCGCTCGCTCATGGTCGGCTGCGACGTCATTGCCATCGACCCTGAAAACGAATACAAGCATCTGGCCGAGGCAGTCGGCGGGACGTTCCTTTCGATTTCGCTCAACTCCGATACCCGCGTCAATCCGTTTGACCTGCCGAGGGGGATTGAAGGGGAAACCAACGAAGATATTTTGAGATCGGCGATCATCAACCTTTTGGGGCTTATGAATTTGATGCTCGGCAAGCTCAATCCTACGGAAGAGGCGATCATGGACCGGGCCCTTTGGGAAACTTACGCCAAAAAGGACATTACCCCGGCGGCTGACTTCGCCCATATTGATCCGCCGACAATGCAGGACTTAGTCGACATTCTGGGCGGCATGGTCGGCGGCGAGAGCATGGCTCAGCGGCTGACCAAATACACGGAAGGGACGTTCTCCGGCATCTTCAACCAGCCGAGCAACCTCGTGCTCGACAACCAGCTCGTTGTCTTCTCCGTGCGCGACCTTGAGGAGGAACTTCGGCCGATTGCCATTTACGTCATTCTTAACTACATCTGGAACTCGGTCCGTTCGGTCTTAAAGAAGCGCATCCTCGTCATTGACGAGGCGTGGTGGATGATGCAGCACGAAGATTCGGCCCGATTCTTGTTCGGGATCGCCAAGCGCGCCCGCAAATATTATTTGGGCGTGACGACCATCACCCAGGACGTTTCCGACTTCTTGGGTTCGTCTTTCGGCAAGCCGATCGTCACTAACTCGTCCATCCAGCTGCTTTTGAAACAAAGCCCGGCTGCCGTGGATATTATCAGCGAAACCTTCTTTTTGACCGAAGGCGAAAAATACCTCCTGCTTGAATCCGAAGTCGGGGAGGGGATCTTCTTTGCCGGCTTGAAGCACGTGGCCATCAAAGTCGTTGCCTCCTACATGGAAGACCAGATCATCACGACCGACCCGAGACAGGCGCTCGAAATCCAGCGCGCCAAAAAGGAACTTGAAACCGAAAAATAATCCGGATTTTTAAAACATGGACGAACAGGACCAATCCGAGTTCTACAAGCAGCAGTACGAGGACATCAGGCAGCGCGAGCGGCTCGAAGCGGCCGACACCAAACAAAACGGCGAAGCCGAAGCAGAAACTGGTACTGACGAAGAGATGGAAGAAGGTTCTTTTGGAGGCGGCCCTGGGCAAAAACTGGACTTTCTAAAAAACAAACAGCGGCTGGAAGCGGTTAAGGAGAAGGCCAAAGAAAAAGCCAAGCAAGAGGTTGAGAAAAAACTGGAAAAGGCGGCTGTAAAGCAAGTCGCTGAAAAATCGCTGATGTCCGTTGTCTGGCCGTTCATCGCGGCGATTCTGCCGTGGGTGGTAGGATTTTTTGCCATAATTCTTCTGATAGTAATCCTTTTTTCCTACATTATTCAGCAGTGCAATCGGGAGGGACTGATCGGCACGGCGGCGAGAACCGGAAGCAAGATCGCCAACATGATCGGATTTTCCCAGGACATATGCAAGATCTTTAAAATTGGCGGATCAAATGCCGGAAGCATGTCGAGCACTGAATATACGGGCAGCCGGAGCGTGGCCCAGATTGAAGCTGAACTTGTCCCCATAACCGGCGTTCCGGTCGATCCAAATTTGCCTGCCTGGAGAGCCATGGTCAGGTCCTGCATGCTGAGAAAAATCCAGCAGTTGTATGCGTTAAGCCAGCAGCAGGGGATAAGCTGGGTGGTTACAAGCGGCTACCGGCCGGAATCGACGGGAAGCTACCACCAAAGCGGCGAGGCCGCGGACTTGGCGCTTCGAAACCCGACTCCAGTCCAAAACATGGGCATTCGCCCGCCCAATTACATAATTCCAGGGTCCGTTCCGCCCACTGGCGATCCGAGAATCGCGCAGCTGGCAGCATTGGCCAGACAAGTGTTCTTAAACCCTCAGGCAGATGTCATTGATGAATACAACCAACCAAGCAGCAAAACCGAAGGCGGACACATCCATGTCGAGTACAACCTCAACCGCGCCACAGACCCTCCCCAAAGCTATTGTGATACCGCTCCATAATTCCAAAAAGAAATGGGTGATCGGAGGGATTATCTTTTTGGTGTTGGCCGCGGCCGGAGTAAGCGGCTGGTTTTTTATTTTCAAAAACAAACCTGTCGCGCCGATTTTGCAGCACGAGCTGGCTTTGAAAACCATTGCCACTGAGCCCGCGGCTTCCATGGCCGCGTCCTTGAACAATGATTCTCTCTGGTACGTGACTCGTGACGGCCATTTTTTCCGGACGGAACTCAACAGCCTTGAATCCACTGAGGTCGGGTTTCCCGCCTTGGCCGGAAAAAAAATCGAAGATATCAAGTGGCAGCCTAATGGTCAGGATTTTTTGGTTGTCACCACGACTGAGCCTAAGGCCTCCGAAAAATCCGGGACAAGAGAAGTCTCGTATTATAACAAACAGAACAATTCCCTGACCGTCCTGCCTTCGAATGTTAAGGACATTGATTGGCTGCCGGACGGCAAAAGAGTGGCGATGGTTTGGCTTTCAGGGGACGGAAAAAATAAGCTGGTTGTTTCCGATCCGGACGCCAGCGGCTACCGGATAATTGCCGATCTTTCCATGAAGACTCCGGTAGTAAAAGTTTCGCCAACAGAACCCCTGGCTCTGGTCGTCAACAACAGCCTTGAAGGCAAGACCAATCCCATATATCTTATCAACCTCGATGACGGAAGCACCCGGTCATTCGCAAGCGACAGTTATAACTGGGGGGCTTTGTGGCTGCCTTCGGGAAAGCAGTTTTTGTCTCAACGGGAGCAGTCGGTTTATCTGTTCGATGTTGCTGATGGAACCATGAAGGATTTGGAGCTTAAGGCGGCGAATCTCGGCAAATTGGCATTTGACGCCTCGGGACGATACTTGTTTGCGGCCGTTGATAAGGATACTGCTTCGGACAAATTTGTCAGGCTCGATATGGATAGCGGGGAGAAGACCGATTATTTCATTCCGTCCGAAAATTTGCGGGCCAATGATCTGCTTTTCTTTTCCGGCGAGCTGTTCTTTTTTGACGCTACGACCGGCAACCTTCGCCTTATTGAATAAATTTGATCTTGCATAAATCAAAACAGTCCTCCAGGGCTGTTTTAGTTTGCTTGGCTGATTTCGGTTCAATTTAGAAAATAAAAAAAAGGGCTAAGGAAGCGCGCGTTGCGCTCCCAAAGCCCTCTCTTCCCCCGATGCACGAAGCCTGTAAGAGATAGGTGTGAGCTTCGGCTCGAGGAAAGGTTCTGAAAAACTTGAGAAGCGGATTCTCTCACAGCTCCCTGGGATGGAGCCCACCGTTTCCGTTTTTCAAGTTCTTCAATCATTGCCTAAGTGGCGAGGTTAGCTGGACGAGACCGCGTTCAGCTTCCGCATCTGCCGGTAGTAGATCTCTTCGTCTTCCTTGTGGATCTCCCCGATTCCAACCTTGAGCTTCGGGACGATTCCCTCCCTGGCCGGGGTCGCCTTGACCTGGTACCAGGTGCCGTCTGTCGATACTCCCATGACCGAAACGGTCATGGACGTGATTCCCATCAGTTCGAGCTGCGGACCGCTGTCGCGCAGGACGGAAGAGGGGAGACACAGGCGGACGACGCTGTCGAAAGCGCGGAAATTGATCTGTCCGTTGGTTCGGTTGGTTGGGGCGGCCTTGCGGGCAATAGAGGACATTGTCTGGTCACTCCTAATTGAGCAGACCCAGCTGTTTTGCTCTCTGACCCAAGGCAGAGAGCAGGTGTCTCTCGTGCCCGGTCAAAGCGGTGGTGGATCGGTCTTCGCGGTGCCCGGTGGGGGTGCCGGTGGGTTGGAAGACGAGTACGCCCAAGATCAGAAGTTCCCTGGTCTGGTCGAACCTTGCAGGGTTGATCAGGCGCACGTCTCGAGCCCCGACTGCCTCGATCTGGTTCAGGTTTTCAGTCGCTTTCGCTATGAAGTCCCGAACCGAGGTGATCCCGAGCTTTGCAAGCTCGGCTCTGGCATGCGTTCTGCGGCTGGCCAGAGACAGGCGTAGTGCCACTTAGTTTGCCTCCTTTGTTTTGTCCAAACGGTCATCCTTTCCTTGTGAAGTTCCGGAAGTTCTTGATCCGTAAGTCGTCTTATTTTAAACCGCATTCTTTAAAAAGTCAAGCTTGCGGTTATTCCAGGTGCAGCGCAGGTTTTTGATTTATAATCCTTTTAAGCATGGGGTGGCGATCAAGCATGGGATCTTGGCCTAAAAGCCTGTCTGCGTGCAATTTTGAGCGCTGGACAGCGTCTATATTGGAAAGTGTGGCGATCTTGAAGCCGTAGCCGCTTTGTTCCGTGCCGTAAAGATCTCCGGAACCGCGGATCTTAAGGTCTTTTTCAGCCAGCTCAAAGCCGTTGTTGCTAGAGGCGATGGCTTTAAGCCTGGGATTTTCGGACGGGTTGGTTTCGTTTGAAAAAAGAAAACAATAAGACTTGTGCGAGCTTCGGCCGACGCGGCCGCGAAACTGATGCAGCTGGGCCAGGCCGAAACGCTCAGCGCCTTCGATGAGCATGACTGAGGCATTGGGCACGTCCACGCCAACTTCGACCACCGAAGTCGAAACCAGGATCTGGATTTGATTGTCCTTGAACTTGTTCATGACCGATTCCTTTTCGGCCGCTTTCATTCTGCCGTGCAACAGCCCCAAAGAAAATTCCGAGAACGGGCCTTTTTTGAGCCGCTCGAATTCTTCGGTCGCTGATTTGACCCCGAGCTTGTCCGACTCTTCAATCAAAGGACAGATCACGAATGCCTGCCGGCCCGATCTGATCTGATCGGCAATGAAAGAATTGACCCGGTCGCGTTCCGTTTCCGTGACAAGTTCCGTTATGATCGGGATGCGGCCGACCGGCATTTCTTTAAGTCTTGTGATGTCCAAGTCGCCGTAGAGGGTCAAGGCCAAAGTCCTAGGAATCGGAGTGGCGGTCATGCTGATCAAGTGCGCCTTGCCGATCCTTTGCAAGGAAGAGCGCTGTTCCACGCCGAAGCGGTGCTGTTCGTCAATGATGATGAGACCGAGTTTTTCAAATTTTACAGAAGGCTGCAGCAAAGCGTGCGTGCCGATCACAAGTTTCAGCCGGCCCGAAGACAGCTGTCCGGTTAAAGTGCCTTTGGAAACCGGATTGCCGTTGATCCGGCAGCTGGTCGCGGTCAAAAGCCCGACATCGAGCCCGTCGTTTAAAAATAATTTTAAAAGCGAGAGATAGTGCTGCTGGGCCAAGACTTCGGTCGGGGCCAAAAGCACTGCCTGGATTCCGCTTAAGCTGGCGGCGTACATGGCCAGGGCCGCGATTATGGTTTTGCCTGAGCCGACGTCTCCTTCCAGCAAACGGTTGGCCGGGAAATTGCGCTGAAAATCGCCAATTATGTCATCTACGGCCGTTTTTTGGGACGCGGTCAATTCAAAGGGGAGAGAGCTGATCTTTTCAGAAAGTTTCGAGTCTAAAGCGATAGGGTAAGCCTTGATGGTTTCCCGCTTCTTTTTGTATTGGAGGACGCGAAGCTGCGTGGTAAAGATTTCGTCAAAAGCCAGGCGTTTTTGCGCCAAGGCCGCCTGCTGCTGGTCTTTTGGAAAGTGGAAGCTTTTCACGGCCGTGTTTTCGTCCAGCAGCTTTTCTTCAAAGATGACGTTTTCCGGCAGGGGATCGGGGATGAAGACCTTGTCCAGGTAGTTTTTAATGATGCTTCTTAATTGTTTCTGGGTCAGCCGGGCCGTGAGCGAATAGATCGGGACGAGGCGGGCTGTGTGGACCTGCTCGAATTTCACCTGTTCATAAACAGGATTTTGCAGCTGTCTTTTGCCGGATGACCAGGTCACTTTTCCCGAAAAAATGAATTCTTCGCCGGGGCGCAAGACCTTGGTTAAAAACGGCTGGTTGAACCAGACGCACGACAGGCTGTCAGTATCGTCTTCGACCACGGCAGAAGTCAGGCTAAATCGTTTGACCTTGGTCCGAAAACTTTTTATGGTCACGATCCTGGCTTTTATGTTGGCAAAATTTCCAGGTTTGACTTCCTTAATCGGCGAGAATTGCGACAGGTCCTGGTGGAAGCGCGGAAAAAAATATAGCAGATCGGAAAGATCGGATATGCCGAGTTTTTTCAAAAGCTTGGCTCTGGCCGGACCGACCAGATACAGCTCTTCCACTGGAGTATTAAGGTTGAACATAAGCTAAATTTACCAAGTTTTTTACGAATAAACAATAAATCCTGCCTTGTGGACAGGATATGATTGCGGGTGCCGTTGGCAGGAACCTATTTTGATTTTGGAAGGGAAATTTCGATAGCCAGTCCGTCCTTTGCCGATTTGGCGGAAATGGCACCTTTCATTTTTTCCACCAGTTTTTTGCAGATAAACAATCCTAAACCCGTGCCTGTGATTTTAGGGCTGGGGGGGTCGCGGAAAAACGGAGTAAATAGCTTGGACACAGTCTCCTCGCTTATCGGTTTCGGGGTCGGATTATAAAATTCTACGCTGACTTTCCCGCCCGATGCTTTATAGGAAATTTCAATTTGGCCAAAAGCTTTATTATATTTGACCGCGTTTTCAATGAGGTTGGTAAAGACCTCTGACAGCTTGTTAAGGTCGGCCTTAACTTCCGGCAGGTCAGGTACGACCAGGTGGCTGATCTTGATTTTTTTCGGCTTCCAGACCGGCTTAAGACTTTCGAGAAGTTTTCCGTTAAGCTCCTGGACGTCGACCGAACTTAAATTCAGTGAAAGGCTAGGACGCTCATCTTCGACCGCTCCCAGCAGGTCCTTTACCAAATCGAGAATCCTCTGAGTCTGTTCGCGGATCAATCCGATGTCCTCGGCGATCTCCGGATATTTTTTCTTCACGGCCGCTTTTTGGTATTTTTCCGAGATGAACTTGATCGCCGTGGAAGGTGAGCGGATATCGTGGACGGTCCGAAACAGAAATTGGTCTTTGGCTTCGACCAGGGCTTCTTCGGTCTTTTCAATGCGCGAAATATAATAACGGGTCTGGAAAGAAACAACGATCCCGATCAGGGCCAAAAGCCCGATATGCCTGACTTCGTTTAACCCTCCTTCAAATGATCCCGAAGGAGTGCCGGATAGCTCTTCCAGGTATTCAATGCCGGCGTACATGGCGACTGCGGCCAGCGTGGTCAGGATTGAGAATCTGGTCGAAAGCAGGGCGGCGTTGATTATAGGGATAATATATAGAAAAAGAAACTCATTGTGGTTTGCTCCGGTAAACTGGACGATGGCCGAGACGATTATAAAGCTCCCGGCCAGGACCAAAAAATTGAAGCGGCGGGCGTGCTGGGGGAAGGAATGAGAAACCGTCAAACCCATCACTGACAACAAAAAATACACTGGGATGAGCCAGAGCAGGATCGCTCCGGGCGAGAACGCCAGTGCATGCATGAGCCAAAGGGCGAGGATTATCGCTTCCAGGGAGACGCAAACCACATAATGTCCGAGGCTGGACCAATAAAGGATCTGGGACTGGTCGGCGATTTGTTTTGGGCTGGTTGTCGTTTTGTTTTTGAACATTTTTAAACTGATGTAGCGTCGGGAGTTCGGATCACATTAAACCTTGAATAATCTGGTGCGCCCGGAAGGATTCGAACCTTCGACCTTGGGTTCCGCAAACCCACACTCTATCCCCTGAGCTACGGGCGCATTGACTTGCTTTAGTTAAGAAATCATATCAGAATTTCAGCTTCCGGGCAATGATATCGGTCAGCGACTCTTCTTTCTCAAGGTCCTCAAGCAAATATTTTTTAAGGAACATTTTTACCTCGACCGGATTCTGTCGTCCTAATTGAATGGCAACTTCCCGCCCGATATAAGTCGTGGTTTCCAGGTTCAGGGTTTTGGTGTACGGCGGCTCGTAAATGATCCAAAACTTTTTGATGTTTTTGTAAGGGTAGACCATGTCTCCCACGATTATGCCTGAAGGAGTTAACTGATGGTTGAGTTGTTTCGGTGTTTTGCGGGCGAAGATAAAAGCGACGATGACCATGATGACGAAGAGGATCATGGTCAGTACGCTTCTGGAATACCAGGCGTAGAGTATCAATCCCGCAGAAACGATCGTAAACCCGACATACCACCAGAGCGATTTGGGATTGTGTTTGAATTCTTCAGCATCCCAGGAGAGGATGTCCGCTTTGTTTTCGACCTTCTTGATCAATTGATTGCGGGTGAGGGGAGCGTCCATATTTTTATTTTTAATTGATGTTGTTGATAAATTTATTGTTGTGATTTGATTTGGGTGACAAGTCCGCTTGCGCGCGGTCGCTTCAGCATGACGATGGCGGTGACCTGACGGTGCCATACAAATCACTGGCGGTGGGGGCGAGATTCGAATTATCGCGCTGAAGCGCTCGTCTGGGGCAGCGACAAACGTCCACTGGACATTTGTCGATCGCTCGGCTGCTCCTTAAGTCGCGCCTCGCTTCTGCCCGTTCGAATCTCTTCATTCAACAAGTGATTTGTCTGCCACCTGACGGTGCCATACAAATCACTGGCGGTGGGGGCGAGATTCGAACTCGCGGTGGACTTTCATCCACTCCGGTTTTCAAGACCGGTGCACTAAACCACTATGCGACCCCACCTTTGTGAGTCGGGATTTCGCTTCGCTTAAGCTTCAAATACTGTATCAATTTTACCATTTTCCCACAGTACAGAAAAGACCCCGATAAATCGGGGCCTTTCTGCATATGATTTTCAGCCACCCCAGCCTATTGCCGGAGTTTTTGTTTCTAAGGGCTGATTCCCGGGTCTTTTAGGTCCGGGGACTAAATTACGGGTTTCCCCATAATTTACAAAGGTTCAATTGCTGGCTTCCGTTACTGTTGAGTGGACGGAACAGTGGTCGGGGGAGTGGTCGATTGGTTGGTATCCAAGGAAATTTCCACAACATATGTCTTGGAATCCGAGATTTTTCCTTTAATACTCACCATCTGGTCGACCTTCAAATCGGACTCGGTTATATTAACAAATTTTGTATCTTTTGTTAAATAAAATTTGGCAGTGCCGATATTCAGGGTCGTTTCCGTGACTTCGGTCAGTTTTCCGGACGCCTCAACCTGGTCTGTGGGAGGCGTTACAGGGGTGGAAGGAGTTTGGTCTTGAATGACGATGGGCGGCTGTTCGATCTTAAGTCCTGCCCGTTGAATGTTGGTGACGGTTTCGTCCATGCTGGTCTTTGACGCTTCCAGAGCCTTTTCCAATTCGATCTTGATCTCGCCTTCGCTTTGGATGCTCGCTGACTGCAGGATATTCGTCTGTTTGCTGCCAAGGTCAACGATCTTGTTCAGAATCTGAACTTGCGGTTGAGTCGTCTTGGTTTGGCTTTGGACATTGGCTTCGGTCAAAGTCTTGGTGGTTTCAGTGAGGCTGGTGACGGTTGTCTGCACGACTTTTGCCACTTCGGCTTCTGAAAGCTGGCCCTGCCTGTTCTTTTCCAAAACTTTTTCCAATTCGTCCAGCCGGTTGTTGGCGAACTTGATTTGTAAATTGGCGCGCTCTGTGTCGCTGTTCGCAAATTTCAGTTCAAGGCGCTCGACAACCTGTTTTAAAGGATAGATCGCCTGGCCGGGGACGCTTTGCAAAGCGGCGACGGCCGTGCCAATGCCCAAGCTGATCAATATCAGCATGCTTCCAATTGCAGCCCCGCTTAATCGCAGGATTCTCGGCATGATCCCGGCAAAAAATCCGAATTTCGCCGACTTTTCTTCCTTCGAAAGTTCAATGCGCTTGAATATCTGGTCTTTTACGCGTTCGAAATTTGCGGCCGGGATTTGCGACTTTGGAATCGAATTAAGAGTGGCGGCCAGTTTGGCAATGGAAGAGCTTCCCGCAATATCAGAAACCGGCGCACCTTGCTTGATGCGCTCGATGATCTCGTTGGTTAAGTGGGAAGTATCTTCGTTCACGGTTTTTTAATTCGACGGTTTAAAAGCTGTTTAAGTTTGTTGATTGCTCTGTGTTGAATGACTCTGACCGAAACTTCGGTCTTGTTCATTATCGAAGCGATTTCCTGGTTAGTCAGGTCTTCAAAGAACTTGTAGGCGATGATCTGTCTTTGATCCTCAGGCAGCTGGTCCATCAGTTCCAGAACGACCCGTTGTTCGATGCTTATGTTGGTCGAGTCGACGGGATCGGCTTCATCGGTAAGATTTTCAGTGACCTCTTCAATTTCTTCGATCGAAACAGTCACGCGCTTGATCCGGTAATAATCGATGATGTTGTTCTTGGCCACCCGGTAAATCCAGCTGGACAGGGCTTCGGGGGAGTTAAGGTCAGACAGCCTTTGCCAAGCTTTGACAAAAGTATCGGACAAAATGTCCTCAGCCAGTTCCTTATGCCCTACGCGGAAGTAAATGAACCTGTAGATGCGTTCGCGGAAGTGGTCATAGATAAGCCCAAAGGCCTTTTCGTCGCCTTTTTGAGCCCTTAAGAGTAAGTTTTTAAGATCAATTTCAATCATTTATAAAGACGGACTAGACTGAAGGATTGTTACAAAATCAAGCTATATTGTAACACAAAAGTCAAGCTTGGCAGAAATTGCTGAAAACGTAATTTTTCGGTAAAATACCCTAAGAATCCTTGTATTTTCATAATTTATTCCAAGCGAGATTTTACGGAGAGGTGGCCGAGTGGCTTAAGGCAGCAGTTTGCTAAACTGCGGTGCTCTAATACAGCGCCTCATGGGTTCGAATCCCATCCTCTCCGCCAAAGGTTTGTTTGTCACTCTTGTGGTGAAAAACAAACCTTTTGTTAGATGTTGAGGGATTCGAACGCCCAGCAGCGAGCTAGAGCTAAAGCTCGCAGCGAGCGCCGACAAAATGTCCGGTGGACATTTTGGCGCTGGGCCTGACACGAGCGCTTCAGCGCTAGTCTCGAATCCCATCCTAACACCCGGACAAGGCGCTTAAGCGCCGCGAAAAATCTCATATTCTTTTATAATAAAAAGCCCCGGTGTTATCCAAGGCTTTATTTTTTATGTTTGCGTTTTGGTGTATTTTCTTCTAGCAGTCGAAGTAATAAACTTGCCAAGCTTAAATATTCGATAGTCTTTAAAGGATCGTTTTGAATGAAATTGAGATGCGCTTTTCTGTCACGAATACCAACGATACCCTTAAAAAGATACATTAAGCCGCGTTGTTCAGCTCGATCTAGGCCGTCTCTTAAAGAATTAAATTTAATCTTTGGAGGTCGACTGCCGTCACAACTGAATAATTTGTTCATAAGATCATCGCCATCTATATCCTTCCCATTTTTATCCTTTGGGCGACCCGCTTTATTTTTTACTTGATCCACGACTTCTATGAAAGCGTTCAGGATTGCTCCTTTGAAATCGTTGTTTTCAAATTGGCTAAAAGCGACTTCTTTAATGCGAGGATGAAAATCGTACCTATCGAACAATTCCATTCTCCTACCTGGTGCAGAAGCTAGAGGATGTTTTTGCGCGTATTTCCATTTCCCATTTTGCTTGAGACGAATAAGAAACCCTCCGATTTTTACGGCACGAATTAAGGCAACTCCAAGACTCGAATTCGTTAAGTGGTATCCCTTTGCAGCTAGACCGCCTGATATTTCGGCGAGTTCCTTTGCCTCAGTGAAAAATCCTTCCTCCCAGAGGACGTGTAATAGTGCTGGTACGGATTTTTGACTGTCACTCATTTTTATTAGGGGATGAATAGACCCACAATTTTTTGCCCTCAATTGTTTCCTGCTTCCGGTTTAGAAGAGGATTTTCTCCACGACAAGCTTTCAACAAGTATTGAGGGAGTTGAGAAGCAGGGACGATAATTGCCATCTCTTTCAACTTGTTCTTAAGTTCCCCGAGTGTTCTGCCATCTTTAAACCATTTGTTTTGAAGCAATTTATTGAAAGCCTCTGAAGCCGAAGGCTTATTTGAAAAAGTTCTATTTTTATCGATATTAGAGATTTTGCCTTTTTTTTCGTGGTTACCGCCTTGGGACGGAAGTATCTTGTCTGTGCCGATAATTATATCGCGAACCCGTCCAAGGTTATGTGCTGGAACTTCGTATTTACCCTTGACTGTAATTAAAATTTTTCTATCTTCCAAACCCCTCAATAGAGGCCGTACTGAACCCCCTGGAATTCCAGTAACTTTAGTGATCCCAGACGGGCTAGCGCTTTCCTGTGGTGGATTTTCTTTTATCAAGAAACGCCAGCCTTTAAGCGCGGCTAAATATAAAAGAATTCTTTTGTCGTTAGTCATACCGCGTGCAGCCGGAAGAAGAACCACTGTCTCTTTCGCCGGGTCATATTTGACTCGTTCTGATATAATCGACTCAATTAATTCTTCAGAAACCTTGCTTGAATCTATTGTATGGTCTGTCAAAGCCATTTTATTTCGTTAATAATACACAATTAAACTTCTAAACAAATACACAATATACTATATTATTTATAATTGCAAGACTTTCCCAAATTTTGCCCAAAGTTTCCAAAGTCGGGTTAATCCCTCGCAAAAGTTAATGCCCAAATTTCCCGGGCGTTTTTTTGTTTCAAGACTCTGGCGATTTCGTTCAATGTGCTGCCGGTAGTGGCAACGTCATCTAGTAACAAAATTTTTTCCGGTACTGAACCAATGACTTCAAAAGCTCCATGAATATTTGTCTTCCGTTTTTCTTTGTTTAAGTCAGCCTGGGGTTTGGTCGAACGTTTCCTGATGACCAATTCGTTATTAAGCGGAATCTCCAGCCGTTCGGAAAGGACTTTGGCGATCAATTCCGACTGATTAAACCCGCGTTCTCTCATTCGCCATTTATTCAAGGGGACAGGGACCAGAATAAATTCCTTGAAATGATCGGATAAGGAAAAATTTTGGACTTGCTCCAGAATTAGGTTTGCCATTGGCTGCGAAAGGTCAGCCACGTATTTGTATTTTAAGACCTCGACCATTTTTTTCACGACCGGATGGGCGTAAGGGCTGGCCGAAACCAAACCATCAATCCGGTTTCGCGAAACGCAATCAGGATGGGTCTTGCCAAAAGGGGAGGGTTTTTCGCATACCACGCACGTCAACGCTTCCAATCGCGGGAGACGCCGATAACAGGAGTCGCACAAAAATACTCCTTCCTTCCCGCAGCCGAGGCAAAAAACAGGAAACACTAGGTCGAGAACGTTTCGACCTAGTGTTTTTATAAAGCTGGGCTTAGTTGCCCCGGGCATGAATCAGGCCTTGGCCAAATCCAATTGTTTGACGACGAGCTGTCCGTTTTCAACAACCGCCTTCAGTTCAGAATTTTCCGCGATTTCGCCGTTGATGATTTTTTCCGCCAACTGATCCTCGACCATGTCCTGGATTGTTCTTCGAACGAGCCTGGCTCCCTGCGCCGGGTCGTAACTTCTGTCGGCAATGAGCTTGATGGCGTCCCGGTCAAAGACCAGGTTTAAGTTGTGCTGCTTTTTGATGTGCTGCGCGAGAGTGGACAGCTCGAGCGTGACGATCTTCTTGATGTCTTCGACGTTGAGCGGCCTGAACACCAGGACCTTGTCGATGCGGTTTAAAAGTTCCGGCCGCATGGTTTCCTTCAGCGAGCGCAAGACGTTGTCTTTGACCCGATTATATTCATTCTCCGCTTTTTTGCGCTCATCGGAAGCTCCGTCGTCGGATCCGAAGCCGAAGGCCGAAGCCTGGCGCGTCAAATCAGTGATGCCGATGTTTGAAGTCATAATGATGATAGTGTTGCGGAAGTTGACTCTTTTGCCCGAGGCGTCGGTTAACTGGCCCTCTTCCAGAATCTGCAAGAGAATGTTGAACACGTCCGGATGGGCTTTTTCGATCTCGTCAAAAAGAATGACCGCGTAAGGCTTCTTCCTGATCTCTTCGGTCAGGCGTCCGCCTTCCTCGTAGCCCACGTATCCGGCTGGCGCGCCGATGAGTCTGGCGACATTGTGGCGTTCCATAAATTCCGACATGTCGACTCTGATCAAGGCGTCGCGGTCCTCAAAAATTTCCTGGGCCAAAACTTTGGCGGTTTCAGTTTTGCCCACCCCTGTCGGGCCTAAGAATAAGAATGAGGCGATCGGGCGGCGAGGGGAGGTAATGCCCGCCCTCGACCTTCTGATGGCCGAAGAAATTATTTTGACGGCTTCGTCCTGGCCGACAATATGGGTTTGAATCGTTTTTTCGAGGTTGGAAAGTTTTTTGGCTTCGGCTTTGACCAGTTTGTTCAAGGGGATCTTGGTAATGGAGGAAACGGTCCGGGCAATGTCCTCGGCCGTAATTTCAATCAAGCTTCCGGGTTTTTTGCTGATCAGCTTTTGGTATTCGTTCTTTTGCTTTTTAAGCTTGTCTTCCTGCGATTTCAAATGAAGGGCAGTGGTAAAGTCCTGAAGCATGACGGCTTTGGTTTTTTCTTCCTCGAGTTTTTGCAGTTCGCCTTCGATCTTTTTCACGACCCTGATGTTCCGCGATTTGGTGTTGATGGATTTGAAGTAGGCCGCAGTTTCGTCGATTAAGTCCAAAGCCTTGTCTGGAAGGAAACGGTCCGTGATGTAGCGGGCCGACAGGTCAACAGCGGCCTTGATCGCCGCGTTTGATATGGTGACGTTGTGGTGCTTTTCGTAGCTGTTCTTAAGGCCTTCCAAAATGATGTAGGATTCTTCGATTGTCGGCTCTTCAATGATGATCGGCTGGAACCGTCGTTCCAGAGCCGCGTCGTGTTCGATGTGTTTCTTATATTCGGAAAGGGTAGTAGCCCCGATGACGCGGATTTCGCCGCGGGCCAAAGCCGGCTTTAAGATGTTGGCTGCGTCCAATGAGCCGGTGGTAGCGCCCGCGCCCACGATCGTGTGGAGCTCGTCAATAAACAGGATGATGTTGGGGTTGTCGCGAACTTCGTCAATGACCTGTTTTAAGCGCTGTTCGAATTCGCCCCTGAACATTGACCCGGCAACCACCAAGGCCATGTCCAAAGTGATGATTCGTTTGTCGAGCAGCGAGTCCGGAACCTCGTGTTTGATAATAGCCAGAGCCAGGCCTTCGACGATTGCGGTTTTTCCTACGCCCGGCTCGCCAATTAGGACCGGATTGTTCTTGGTTTTGCGGTTTAAGATGCTGACCAGCCGTTCGATCTCGGCTTTGCGGCCGATGACCGGATCAATCTTGCCTTTGGAGGCCTTCTTTGAAAGATCGCTCGTAAAATAATCGAGTGCCGGAGTTTTGGCCGGCTTTTCTTCCGAAGCGGTCGGCTGTTGGTCGTCGGCGTTAAGCAGGTCCGGAAATTTCGAAACGTTCTCAAAGATCGCGACCAGGTTTTTCTTCAATTCGTCCGTTGAAACGCGAAGCGACAAAAGGATGCTTTTGGCTTCGTCTGAATCCATGTCAGTGATTCCGTAAAGAAAATGCTCGGTTCCGATAAACTGATATTTGTACCGGCTGGCGATGATGGCGGACTTTTCAATGATCTCTCTTAAGTTGCTGGAAAGATTCGGCTGCCATTTGTCCGGAGTTTGGCTGCGGTTTAAGCGCAGGACTTCCTGTTTTACCGTGTCGGCCGTGACCTTGTTTTTTTGCAGGATCTCGGCGCCGAACGACGAATTTTCCTCGAGGATCCCATAAAGAAGGTGCTCGGACCCGATATGATCGTGGCCTAAGTCTTCGGAGATCCTTTGGCTTGCGATCAGCGCGTTTTTAGCCCTTGAGGAAAGCCTTTCGAGAATGAAAGAAAAATGGTTCATGAAGATAAAAGGGGATTTATGGTTAATTGGTTCCTCCTTGGGACAAACTTGCCGATTTCTTTGGGTTTCCCAAGGCTTTGGATTGAATTTAGAATTCACTATACTATTATTATAGCAGGACAGTCAAGGGCCTAAACCACAAGGTTAAGTAATTTTTCCCCTTTCCTTTGGTAAACTCTATTTTGGGTTTTTAAAGGCTCGAAGTCAATCATTATTACCACAAATTTTAAGATAAATTCCATGGAACTGTCAGAACAAGAGAACAAAATCTACGACAAGGCCCTGAAACTTCTGTCCGTGCGCATACACGCTTCCAGGGAGCTGGCTGTCAAACTATCTAAGAAAGGGTTTGTTTCGGGCCAGATTCAAAACGTCATTTTGGTGCTAACGGAACAAGGACTCTTAAACGACGAGCTGACCGCTGATTCTTACCTGGACAGCCTGGCCAATTACAAAACGTTCGGTTTTTATGGGATCAAAGCCAAGATGCTCAATAAAGGTTTTGAACCGGCGTTGGTGGAGCGCTTGCTTAATGAGAAGTTCGGAGCGGACAAAGAGCTTGAGTTGGCCCGCAAATTTTTGAAGAAAAAACCGCGGACGAAAATGTCTGCGGCGCAGTCGCTTGCCAGGAAAGGTTTCAGAAGCCAGGTCATTGCCAAAGTCTTGCCAGACTTAAGCGAGGAAGTTTAGATATTCATCTGTTCAAGTTTTTGGATGCGTTCCTCGATGGGAGGGTGGGTTAAGAACAGTTTGGCAAAATTTCCGACTGACGAGCGGCCGCCGATGTGTTCCTTGAGGGGATTGACGATGTACAAATGCGCGGTTGCCTTGTTGGCAACCTCCAGCGGCTCTGAATCAGCCGCGATTTTTTTGAGAGCCGAAGCAAGACCTTCCGGATAGCGGGTCAAGAGCGCGCCGGAAGCGTCTGCCAAAAATTCCCTTTTTCTGGAAATCGCCAGCTGGATGAGAGTGGCGGCAATGGGGGAGAGAATGGCCAGGACCAGGCCGAGCAGGATCAAAATTCCGCCGCCTTCGTTGTTGCCTCTCCTCCGGCCGAAAGAAACCCTGAGCATCCAATCGGAAAGCAGGGTGACCACGCCGACTAGGACTACGATTATCGTGGACAGGCGGATATCATAATTGCCGATATGCGACAG
>JBLMZH010000017.1:0-5136 GCA_050258715.1 Acidobacteriaceae bacterium | reverse complement strand
CAAATCCATCGTCGACATGGCGAACATGAGCATTGATGACGCGGTTAGTTTTACCACCAAGCTCAACAAGAAATTATCCGAAAAGAACGTCAAGATTTCGTCCCAGGTGCTCAAGGAGATCGTGGCCAGGCTTAAGTTTTTGCAGGACGTCGGCTTGAATTACCTGACCATTGACCGCGCAGCCGACACTTTGTCCGGCGGCGAGGCCCAGCGCATCCGTTTGGCCACCCAAATCGGCTCCGGCTTGACCGGTGTCCTTTACATTTTGGACGAACCGTCCATCGGGCTTCATCAGCGCGACAACGGCCGGCTGTTAAAGACTTTGAAAAATTTGCGCGATCTGGGCAATACCGTGATCGTGGTCGAACACGACGAAGAAACCATCTTAGAATCCGACTGGGTCATTGATATCGGCCCGGGTGCGGGCAAACACGGCGGGGAACTGGTGGCGGAAGGCACGCCTGCCCATATCGTCAAGGACAAAAAATCTTTAACCGGCAAATATTTGTCGGGCGAGGAAACCATTCCGGTGCCCAAAACCCACCGCAAAGGCAACGGCAAGACCCTGAAGATCATCGGCGCTTCCGAATTCAATCTCAAAAACATTGATGTGGAAATTCCTTTGGGCAAATTCGTCTGTTTAACCGGCGTTTCCGGATCAGGCAAATCAACTTTGTTAAACGAAATCCTGGCCAAGGCTCTGTCTGCTTATTTTTACAATGCCAAGGAGTCTCCGGGCGCGCACAAGAAGATTCTCGGAATCGAGAACATCGACAAAGTCATTGATATTGACCAGTCGCCGATCGGGCGCACGCCGCGCTCCAATCCCGCCACTTACACCGGCGTGTTTACCTACATTCGCGATCTGTTTGCGGCCACGCAGGAAGCGCGCATGCGCGGATACAAGGCCGGCCGCTTCTCCTTCAACGTCAAAGGCGGACGCTGCGAAGTTTGCGGCGGCGACGGCGTCATTCAAATTGAAATGCATTTTTTGCCCGACGTCTACGTGGTCTGCGAGGAATGCAAAGGTAAGCGCTACAACCGCGAAGCCTTGGACATCCACTACAAAGGCAAGACCATTTCCGACGTTTTGGAAATGACCGTTGACGAAGCGTACGTGTTTTTCCGCAACGTGCCGCTGATTTCCCGCAAACTGGAAACTCTGTCTTTGGTCGGCTTGGGCTACATGCATCTGGGCCAGCAGGCCACGACCTTGTCCGGCGGCGAAGCCCAGCGCATCAAGCTGGCCACGGAACTGTCCCGCGCTTCCACCGGCCGCACGCTTTACATTTTGGACGAGCCCACCACCGGACTTCACTTCGACGATGTTAAGCGCCTGCTCAGCGTCTTAAATCGGCTGGTTGAAAAAGGCAACACGGTTTTGGTCATCGAGCATAACCTGGATGTCATCAAAAACGCTGACTGGGTCATTGACTTGGGTCCTGAAGGCGGGGACAAGGGCGGCACGGTTGTGGCCGCAGGCACGCCGGAAGATCTGATCAAAGTTAAAAAGAGCTTTACCGGCCAATACCTGCAGCGCGTGTATAAACAGCAAAAGATAAAGGCCTAAATTTACCAAAATTTTCAAAGATCCCTTGCAGAAAATATGCCAAGGGATCTTTTTTATTGCCTTGACACCAACCCCGAATTGCTTTATAGTCTAACGTTTCATCTGGATAACCCCAGTCTTTACAAGGGAATTCGAAAGTGGTACCGTTCGAATCTTAAATTAACGATTTTGCCATGTTTGGTTCCAAACCTCAAAGTCAAATCTACCAAGCCGAAATGCCAAAAGAGCTCGCTGAAACTCAAAGCTATTTCAGGCAGCAAATAAGCGCTGAATTGCACGGCGGAGCGGTATCCATCGTTAGAATTTTGAGTCATCTCATAAACCTGGCTTTTCATTTGCGCGCCTCCGACATCCACATTGATCCGCAGTCTGACCGCGTTCGGATCAGGCTTCGAATTGACGGGGTTTTGCAGGACGAAATTCCGCTCCCCAAGAACATCCACGCCGAGATCATAAGCAGAATAAAAATCCTTTCATCCTTAAGGACTGACGAACATCAGTCCGCCCAGGACGGCCGTTTCCGAACCGAGCTTCAGGGGCTCGGCAACATCGACGTCCGCGTCTCCATCACCCCGACTTATTACGGGGAGAATGCGGTGATGCGGCTTTTGGCCGAAGGCCGCGATGAGTTCAGTTTAGAAAACTTGGGTTTTTCGGAAAGCGACCGCCAAAAAATCGACGAAGCCATCAAAAAACCTTACGGCATGATTTTGGCCACGGGCCCCACGGGTTCCGGCAAGACCACCACCTTGTATTCGATGATCAAAAAACTCAACCAGCCCGAGACTTCGATCATCACCATTGAAGATCCGATTGAATATTCGATTGAAGGCATTACTCAGATCAGCGTCAATGCCCGCACCAGCCTAAGTTTCGCCAACGGCTTGCGTTCGATTTTAAGACAAGACCCCGACGTGATCATGGTCGGCGAAATTCGCGATGAAGAAACGGCCGGCTTGGCCGTGAACACTGCCTTGACCGGGCACCTCGTGCTTTCCACCATCCACACCAATGACGCGGCCACGACTTTGCCCAGGCTTCTCGACATGAAAATCGAGCCGTACCTGATCGCGTCCACAGTTAACGTCGCGGTTGGGCAGCGTTTGATCCGAAAAATTTGTCCGTATTGCCGTGTCGAGCGCCAGCTTACTGACCTTGAATACGCAAGCCTGTCAGAAGCGCTTCCGCCGAACACTATCGGAGAAAACAGGACTTTTTACCAGGGCGCGGGCTGCGACGAATGCAACAACAGCGGGTACAAAGGCCGGCTTTCCATCAACGAAGTCATGGTCATGGACAACGCCTTAAGGCAGGCTATCCTAACCAAGGCTTCAGCCGACGACTTAAAGAAGATCGCGGTCCAGCAGGGAATGACCACCATGCTCGAGGACGGGATTTTGAAAGCCAAGCAAGGAATTACAACCATTGAAGAAGTCTTAAGGATACTCCATGAATGAACTTTTAATTCATCCCATAACCCCGGCTGTGCCGCCGGCTGCGGCTCAGGCCACGGCGATCAAGATTGAGCAAATGGAAACCACGCTTGTTCCTTTGAAGAAGCAAAATTTTCTGCGCTTGGCTTTGCAGGATCAAATTTTGTTCGCCAAACGCTTGTCGATTTTGGTTCGGGCCGGCGTCCCGATCTTAAAAAGTCTTCAGATGATGCAGACTCAGGCTCGCACCAAGTCGGGGTCCAAAATTTTCGCAAAGATCGTCTTTGACGTGGAGAACGGACAGTTCTTGTCAACGAGCTTGTCGCAGTTCAAGAAAATCTTCAGCGAGTTCATGGTCAACCTGGTCCAGGTCGGCGAGATCTCGGGTAATCTTCACGAGAACCTCAATTACCTGGCGGACGAGTTGTCCAAAAAACAGGCCTTAAGGCGCAAAATCGTTAACGCCATGGTTTACCCGGCGCTGATCATCACGGCGACTTTGGGCATTATCGTCATGTTGACCGTTTATTTGTTCCCCAAGATCCTGCCGATTTTTTCAAGCTTCAAATTCAAACTGCCCTTAAGCACCAAGATTCTGATCGTGGCCAGCGACGTCATGATCCACTACGGGCTTTACATTTTGCTCGGACTCATCGTGTTTGGGGTAATTTATGCCTTGTCCTTGCGCAACCGCAAGTTCAAGACGTTTACTCACCGAATGATCTTGGCCATACCGATCGTCGGGACGATCGCCCGAAGCTATCACCTGACCAACATTTGCCGGACCTTGAGCATTCTTCTTAAAAGCGGCGTGACCATCAACCGCGGCATCCATATCACCGCAAAGACTTCCACCAATTTCCTGTTTCAGGACAACCTCGTCGCCATGGCGGACAGCGTCAACAAAGGTGAAATGATCTCGACGCACATGCTCAAAACGCCCAAGCTTTACCCGGCAATTTTGGTCCAGATGGTGGCTGTGGGAGAGAGTGCGGGCAATTTGACCGAGACCTTGGCCTACCTTTCCGAAATGTATGAGAACGAGGTTGATGACCAGACCAAGAATCTGTCCACGGCTCTGGAGCCGATTCTTATGATTTCTATGGGCGTTATCGTCGGCTTCATCGCCATTTCTATCATTACGCCGATTTATCAGATCACGCAGTATCTTAAACCATGATTGTTTTCGAACTTCATATATTAATGAGTCGTGCGTCTGACGGTAGTGATTTGCGTATCGGTGAACGTCTAACGTTATGCGACGGAAAACGCGGGGCGCAAAATGAGACGCGCTTCGCCACCTTAATACGGTTAACGCATTAGGTTATGAAATCTTCAGGTTTTACAATCATTGAAATACTTGTCGTCATGGCCATCATCGCGGTTATCGCGAGTTTTGGCATGATACTAAGCCAGGATTTTTTCCGCAGCTACACTTTTCGAAGCGAAACCTCGGCCTTGGTTTCCGTTTTGTCCAAAGCCAGGACCCAGGCCATTTCCAACATCAACCAGCAGCCGCACGGCGTCAGAGTCGAGCCGGGACAATACATAATTTTCCAAGGATCCACTTTTGATC
Organism: Acidobacteriaceae bacterium; assembly: GCA_050258715.1. Classification (GTDB taxonomy): domain Bacteria; phylum Patescibacteriota; class Doudnabacteria; order UBA920; family O2-02-FULL-48-8; genus JBLMZH01. The sequence goes on along the minus strand of JBLMZH010000017.1, from coordinate 557 downwards.
CTTCTGATCCGAACAACTTCGCGGTCAAAACCCAGCCCGCGGTTACGAACAACGGTCCGGCCACCATAATTTTTTCCCAGGTCAGCGGCGACGTTGCCACTCCCACAACCATTATTTTGACAGGCGACGGTCACACGGCCGCAGTTAAGGTTAATTCAGCAGGGAGGATAGATTGGTAAAGTTCTAAACCCTAAGCTCTAAGATCTAAACAAATTTTAATGACCAAAATTCAAAAATTCGAGCATTGTTTTGAACATTTGAAATTTGATATTGTTTGGAATTTAGAACTTAGAATTTTATGAATAATTGCAATTCCCAATCTGGTGCTACTACCCTCGAGATGCTGATCTCATTCTCGCTTTTAGTGTTGTGCCTTTCGGCCGTGATCATGGTGGCGCTTACCAATCAGACAATTGGCGTGGACATCCAAACCAATGGCCAGGCTTTGGGCTTGGCGCAAAAACAGCTGGAGCAGGCCAGAAACAAAGCCGATAACGACTTCAATTCCGTGGGCGACCAGGCTTCCGTTGAGGACATTTATCAAAAGTCGCTGGCAA
>JBLMZH010000016.1:0-52504 GCA_050258715.1 Acidobacteriaceae bacterium | reverse complement strand
GGCGGGCGTCCTCGTTCGCGTGCGCCGGCCTTTCTCTTTAGCCCGGGCAGTGTTACACTTTCGGCAATGGAGGGGATGATGCCTGAACAGACACGGCCGGTTCCTTTCTACACTTTGCGGGTAGAGTGCTGTTCAGCCCGCCAGCTGCTGGACGAAAGGGAGAGGATCCAAAGCACTGACCTGCTGACTGAGCCTGCCAAGAAGCTCGAGATCATGTTGATCGACCGGCGGCTGAAGCAGATCGGACGTGCGACCGTCTAGCCCAAGACCGACGCTAACAAGGGCGACCGAAACTTATTCGGCCGTCCTTTTGTTTTGTAAATTTTCGCCTTTTTGCTGATTCGGAACAGCATTGACAGCGCTTAGGATTTGTAGTATAATTTTTTATTCTGTGCCAGATAGCACATTTCTGCCAGTATAGATTCTGCTAGAGCAGTCTTAAGGAGGATTGCGATGCTATTTCGAAATCGTTTCGTCGCACTCGTTGCACTGTTTTTCCTCTTCGTTCCGTCGGTCTTCGCGCAGGAAGAGGAAGAGAAGCCCAAGGGCTTCCAGGTGTCATTCGTTTCGGCGGGTTCCGGAGAGGACGCGGTTTCCAGCGGACTGGTCGGCACGCTTCAGCTCACCAACGAGAAAAGGACCTTCGTCGAGGTGACTGCCCAGCAGGAGCAGGCCTGGGTCGTCGTCGGCAAGAAGCTGGGGAACAGCCGGTATTCAGCCGCAATCGGCGGATCGGCCGGGCACTTCCAGGGTTCGCCTTGGATCGGGCCATACGGCACTGCCGAAGTTTCGCTCGGGCACTTAGGCGGGCAAAGAGTAGCGGCCAGCACTCTGCAGTGGCCGTGCTTCTTCGCCTGGGAGCCAAAGTCCTGGAGGTTCGAGAACGACGGCAAGCCGGAGAACACCCAAAAGATGTTCGTCGGCTACATCTCGAGCTTCGAGTTGTCCGTGGGCCCGGTCGGCCTGACCTACGCCCGGCTGTGGTTTCTGGACGAACCGGCCAATGATCTGCCTGGGCTCAAGTACACGGCCAAGGTCATGCGGAACATCAGCGTCAGCGGGAGCACGACCTACAACGGCAACACCGGCAAGTGGATGTTCTTTGTCGGAGCATCCTGGTCGAAGTGACGGAAGGTTGCTGACCACAAGGAGCAGGCGGGGAACTTTCTCCGCCTGCCTTTTTTTGAAAGGAACCCGGACATGGAACTTCAGATCAAGGCGCTTCTGGCAGGAGTGTTCTTCGGGATCTGGCCGCTGCTTATGAATAGGAGCGGCCTGCCTGGCAGCGTGTCCTCTGCCGTGTTCAGCGGAGTTGTCTTCCTCTTCGTCGTACCGTTTGCTCTCAAGGGCGGCGTGGCGACACTCGATGCAAATTGGGTAATGGCGATCGGAGCGGGTGTCGTGGCCGCGGTCGGCGTTCTGCAATTCAACGGAATGCTGGCGAAAGCCATTCCGCAGAACGTCGGCACGCTCTTTGTGCTCATGATCGTTGTCCAGGTCGCAATCCCGGCGATCTACCAGGTTGTGATGACGGGGTTGACGGTCACCAAGGCCGCTGGTTTCCTGGCCGCTATCGTTGCGGCAATTCTCCTGAGTTGGTAGCATCTTTTCGAATGTCATTCGCATTCGCTGGCTGCAGCGTGGTTTCAAACCCGCTGCGGCCTTTTTTAAATCCTAAATCCTAAACCCTAAGTTCTAAACAACAAATGTATTTTTTTGAACATTTGAGCATTTGAATTTTGAGCTTGTTTAGAGTTTAGAGCTTAGAATTTCGAGCTTCCCCATGTTTGCTAAATTCTCCCCTGAAATGCTACTATATTGGATCACGGACTAGTGATCTTTTTGTTTGATAAGGAGGATAACGTGAGAGGAAACAAGATGAGGATCGCCGCGCTCATTTCAGGCGGCGGCACAACCATGCAGAAGGTCATTCAGGCCTGCAAGTCTGGACAGCTTGCTTACGCGGAAGTCGTGTGCGTGATCGCGAGCAACGTCTTGGCAGGGGGAATCGAAAAGGCCTTGGTAGAAGGCCTGCCGCCCTCAAAAGTCATCGTAACCGACCCCCGTTGGTACGGGGGATGTCGGGAAGCTTTCGGGCAGGCTCTGAGATCCTGGCTTCGCTGCCACGAAGTCGATTTCGTTGCCCAACTCGGCTGGCTGCCGCTGACTCCTTCAACGATCATCGAAAAATACGGCAACATGATGATCAACCAGCATCCGGGGCCGCTTCGCCCCGACCATCGGGATTTCGGCGGCAAGGGCATGTACGGCCGCCGCGTTCATTCCGCGCGGCTCAACTTCGTAGGCGTCACCCAGCGCAACTTCTGGACCGAGGCGGTGAGCCAGCGCGTCGCCAAGGACTTTGACCAGGGCACTGTCATCAAGATGAGGCGGGTCCCGATCTATTCCACGGATGAAGTCCCGACTTTGCAGGCCCGCGTTTTGCCTGTCGAACATGAGGTCCAGATCGAAGCCATCGATGATTTTTCCCAGAATCGGGTGGCGGAAGTCGTATTCGAAAACGACAACCTCGTGCATTCCTGGGAGGATCCGGTTCTGGCCTATTCCAAAGCCCACGGCATTAGAAACTTCCCGCAAGGCTGAACGAACAGACGGCAGCTGAACAGACAAAGGAGTTCGCATGAGAGTGCTGATCTTAGGCGGCGGCGGGCGCGAACACGCGATCGCCTGGAAGCTCAGGCAGGAAGGGCACGAGATATTCGCCATCCCGGGCAATCCGGGTATTGCGGAGGTTGGAACCTGCCTTGGAGGTGCCATTCTCCTCAAGGACAATGTCGCGCTGGCTAGCGTGGCTGTCGTGGCCAACATCGACTTCACAATCGTCGGCCCCGAAGCCCCCTTGGCCAACGGTATTGTTGATCACTTCAACAAGCATCGCTTGCCGGTCTTCGGCCCGACCAAGGCCGCGGCCGAGATCGAGACCAGCAAGGAGTTCTGCTGCCACCTGCTCGAGAGCGCGGGAGTGGCCATTCCCAAGACCACTTACTTCCAAAGCTTCGGGGCCATGAAGGGTACTGCTTCCGCCATGAAGCCGCCGTTCGTGATCAAGAAGAGCGGGCTGGCTTCGGGCAAGGGTGCTGAGGTCATCAAGAGCGGGGAAGACTTCCTGCCGGCCATGGCCAGGCTGGAAAAGCTGGAAGCCGAAGAAACCTGGCTGATTCAGAGGATGGCTGTCGGCCCGGAGATGTCCTACTTCGTCTTAACGGACGGGGAGGACTTCGCGTTCTTAGGATCAGCCCAGGACTACAAGCCGCTCTACCGCGGCGGCCCGAACACCGGCGGGATGGGCGGCTTTTCGCCCCATCCTCTGCTGACTTCCGAGCTCAAGCAGACCATCGACGACCAGATCGTGGAGCCCACGATCAGGACCATGGCCGGGATCGGGCGGCAGTACAAGGGCGTGCTCTATTTCCAGCTCATGATCACGGACAAGGGACCGGTGGTCATCGAGATCAACTGCCGCTTCGGCGATCCCGAGACCCAGCTCATGATGCCGCTGTTCGACTTCAAGCTCTTGCCGCTGCTTATAGCCACGACAAAAGCCGGCTCGCTTCAAAAGCTCGGGAAGCGCTGGCCGGTTTCGAAGGACAAGACGGTTGGAATCGTCATGTCTTCCCGAGGCTATCCGGGAACTCCCGAGACCGGCTCCATGATTCTCGGACTCCCCGAGGAGGCCGAGGAATACCTCGTGTTCCAGGCCGGCACCGAGTTTCGCGACAACGTCCTGGTCAACTCCGGAGGCCGGGTCCTGACCGCCGTGGGCAAGGGCGAGACCTATGTCTCTGCCAAAGTCCGGGCTTTGGAGGCCGTTCGGGGCATCTCGTTTATAGGGGCCTACTACCGCGACGACATCGCCGACGAAGTCATCGAGTCTCAGGCCTAAGACCAACGTTTCCTCAACCAGCTTCAGCCGGCAAAGAATCGAAAGATTCTTTGCCGGCTTTTTTCGTGTTCCCAATGGGCCGCTTACTTGTTTATTCAAGGCATTGGTCGTTATATATCATTTACTCTTTCAAAATAATAAAGCAGGATTTAAAGATCTTAATTAATTTTCTATTTATGAACGATCCACAAAATCTAAATAATAAGCGCCCTCCGGTGTTTTTGGGCGTAGCCATTGCCGTCATAGTTATCGTTGGTTTGGGAATATATTATTTCGCATCTTCAAACAAAGGAAATAATCCAAGCGGGAACAGCGCCTATTCAAGCAGTGCGGGGCAGACTTCGGACAACAGTTCATCTCAAGCTGCGAATCCAGCCACGCCAAACCTTCAGGCATCGGCTACACCAACTAGTACTCCCAGCCAAACTGCGGCCAAGCCTCAATTGAGCAAAAGCAGCAAAACTGCGGCAACCGGCTCTTCGAGCCAACCCATGAACATGCAGACTTCTCCGGCGACCAGTACTAGCACAACCTCAAGTAGTGCTACGGCAACGGCCACAACAGCCAGTGTCGTGATCAGCAATTTTAGTTTCAGCCCTGCGCATTTGTCGGTAAAAAAAGGGACAAGAGTCACCTGGCTCAATAATGACAGCGCTCCGCATACTGTGACGGGTGGAAACGGCGGACCTTCAAGCCCGACCTTGGCCACTGGACAAAGCTATAGTTACACTTTCAATCAAGCGGGCACGTTTGATTATTATTGTTCGATCCATCCGTACATGACCGGATCAGTAACGGTGACTGAATGATTTTTAACATCAGCTAATTATCCGAAATAAACATATGCAAAAGATCACGCCATTTTTGTGGTTCGACACCCAAGCTGAGGAGGCAATAAATTTTTACGTTTCCGTGTTCGAAAGCTCTCCGGCAAAGAAAGCGGAGTCCAAAGTAATAAGCATCAAGCGTTATCCCGAAGGCCCTTTGGAAGAGCCGATGAAAGGCATGGAGGGCAAGATCTTAACCGCGATTTTTCAATTAGAAGGCCAGTGGTTTATGGCTTTAGACGGCGGCCCTCTTTTTAAGCCAAACGAATCAGTGTCTCTGTATGTCGAATGCAAGACCCAGGAGGAAGTAGACCATTTTTGGAGCAAGATTGGTGAAGGCGGAGACGAAAAAGCTCAGCAATGCGGCTGGTTAAAGGACAAGTATGGATTTTCCTGGCAGATTATTCCGACGGCCTTAACGAAACTCTTAAGCGACCCGGACAAGAGCAAGGCCGATCGGGTTATGCAAGCCATGCTGAAAATGAAAAAGATTGAGATCGAAGAATTGGAGCGGGCTTACAAGGTCTAAAAAAACGACGACACGGTTGAGGTCCTGGGCCAAGGCACAGGACCATTTTGTTTTTTATGGTTGACCAAGAGACAAACCTCATGATAGAATTGCTAATCACAATCCGTTCGCCGTATTTTTAATTTTACTGCGGGCAGTCCAAGGAGGACTTTTGTGGACAAAAGCGAAGTTTTTAAGATGACGATCGCCGAGCTCGGCTTTTCGCCCAACACCCGGAACAAACTGGTTGAACTGGTCCTGTACGAAGGGGATGGGAACATCTGCTTCGATCGCGCTTTCGGCAGCCAAAAGACGCGGCTTGCGCTCTGCAACGAATGGGCGCCCAGGCTTACGGTCAGCCAGCTGATCGCGGCTTATACCAGGAAGATTGCCAGGGACGCCTGCCGGCACCCGTTCATTCCCAAAGCCGACAAGCAGTTGGCTGACAAGCTGGTTTCGCTCGGCCTGACCCAGCTTGACTGGATCGCGCTGCCGCCTGCCAGCATTTCGGATGAATTACTGCGCCGACTGGGTCCCGAGGCTGTCAGGAAATTGCCCGTGCTCGTGCTCGGGACGCTTTCGCATAGCGCTCTCAATTTCCTTGAGCGCGAGTTGCAGAAAGAGGCTCCGGACATAACCGTCAGCGATTTCATCCAGTTCCCGAGAATGCGAGTCATTGACGGGGTCAAATCGAGCGTCGAGTCGACCAGGCAGCGCTTGCTGAGAATCGGCTTCGGATGCGATAGCGAATTCTTTACTAAAGGAGCGAGACTGGGAGTACGGGAAGTTTGTCTGCAATAAGGCCTTGCATTGTGCAAAGAAAGGTTTGTCTAAGCCGCTGGGGAGCGATTCTCCGGCGGTTTTTCGTTATGTGAAAAGATATTCACAAAAATCCCGTTCATGCCAAAATCAAACCCGGTTCTTGCATGGGTCTTGGTGAAAATTGAGCTTTGACGTTTGTTTATGAAAACGCAAGCATGAACTAATGAAAGATTTCGGGAAAAAAGTTAAAAATAATCGGTGGAAGCTGCTGGCCTTTTCCCTGATCGGCGGGTTTGCGGCGGTTTTGGTTTCAGCTTTGATTTCAAACGCTTCCTATTCCACTACCAGCGTCCCGCAGGTGGTGAGCTACCAGCAGATCCCGCCCCAAGCTGCGGATCAGTCTTTGGCGCCGCAGAGTCCTGTTTATGTCACTTCGCCCAGCCTGTATGCGAATGTTCCTGCCACCATGGTCGCTTCAGACGGCACAATGCCAACAGCCTACGTTTCTTCAACCGCCGGTTCAGTGCCTGTAAGCGCTTCCGTTCCTGCAAGTTCAGCACCGGTCGTGAACGGCTGTTCTTGGGTTACGGATTCTTTGTACGCCTGGACCGGTTCCACCTGGGTCCCGGTAAGCTGTTGGCGCTCTTATGCTGCGGCGAACCCGACCATATCCACAAGCTATATGGAAGTCAGCCCGATAAACAATTGCGGGGCTTTGTGGGGGCCGACTTTAAGCCCGGCACAACCAGCGGGCTGGTATAAATTCAGCGGCTCAACAATCAGACCCTTATTACCGTCTGACTGCCCGGGTCTTGCAGGGCTTCCCGGCGCTTTAAGCGCAAGCGCCAATACGATCAGTCCGACAAGCTCTGTGCCTTCTGCTCCGTCAACCGTGCCTGTTAATTATGTGGTTCCTAATGCCGCAGCCCAAAGTCCTCAAGTCGTAAGCCAGCCTCCGGCCGCTTCTTCTTCAATATCTTCGGTAACCATCGGTGATGACTTTTTTACGCCTCAAAATATTTCCATACCGGCCGGCACAACAGTGACCTGGGCTAACTCCGGTACCATGGCGCATACGGTTACTGCCGACAACGGCTCGTTCAACAGCGGAACTTTAAATCCCGGTATGTCTTTTTCTGAGACTTTTCCAACACCCGGAACCTTCCCGTATTATTGCCAATTCCACGGCGCCCGCGGCGGGATCGGAATGTCGGGAATGGTCACGGTTACCTCTTCGGGATCGGGAAGTGCCGTAACGCCCAAGCGCGCTCCGAACTCAGGACCGGACAATGCTCCGTATTTGGTTCAAGTCTTAATCCGGATCACGGATCGATTTAAGCACGTCACGACCATAACTAAAACCTTCGTCACGAACGACCTTTCGCAATTTCGCTAAACAATTGGATTTAAAGAAATCAAAAGACAAGTCGTCAGGATTTTCCACAGCAGCTTTTGTTGACACCTGATTTTGGCGTTCCTATAATTGCCTCTTAATCAAATTTGCTTAAGCTGTTGAAACCAACAGAGCTTCGTGAATTAAACAAACCGAATATGAAAGCAAAGATCCTATTAATATCGCTAGGAATCAGTTTGATAGTGCCGCTGACAAGTTCAGCCGCCACCAATCATCTCGTCATCAGCCAGATCCAGGTGTCAGGCGATAACGGGGCAGGGGACGAGTTTGTAGAACTTTATAATCCCACCGCTTCCCCAGTCAGCCTTCTGGGTTGGTCGCTTCAGTATAAGTCTTCGACCGGAGCGTTTCCGCTCACGACCGGAAAGAAAAATCTGCCGGACGTCGTGATTCCTGCCAACCGTTATTTTCTGATCGCGCCTTCGACCTACAACGGAACGGTTGTGCCCGATCTGTTAAGTTCGTCGTTCAGTCTGTCTTCGGGTGCGGCAGGCGGGACAGTGTTTCTTTCAAACAGCACAACTTATCTGACTTCGGGGACTGACGCCGCCATTGCCGATAAGGTTGGCTATGGCGACGCTTTGACCAATTCATTTGAAACGGCCAATGCACCCGTGCCGCCTTCGGACAGTGCGTTAATTAGAACCGGAGACGACACTGACAATAACTTGGCTGATTTTCAAATTCAGACCGCCGCGCCGAGCAACAGTGCTTATGTTCCGGGTGGTGACACAACGCCTCCGCCCGGGGATGATGACGACGACGATGACACAACGCCTCCACCTTCTCAAGAGCCGGCAAAGATCATCATCAGCGAACTGGCAGTGCATCCATCCGGCGCCAACAAGGAATTCATCGAATTGGCGAATGTCGGCGATGCCGCCCTCAGCATAAAAGGGTGGACGATTTCCGATTTGGAAAAATCGTATACCATCAGCCGCGAACAGCCGCTTGCTCCCGGCGAATATTTCGTTGTCTACAAATCGGAAAGCAAGATCACGCTTGGCAACGATGAGCCGGAAAAAGTAATTGTCAAAGATGCGGCGGGCGTGGCCATAACAGAAGTTGAATATTCGGGCTTGCATACCTTTAGCTCGTTTTCAAAGGTTGCTGGAAATTATTGCTGGACTACCACAAAAACGCCCGGCTTAACCAACACCTGTTCAGAATAGAAACAAAAAATCCCCCAAGGCAACTGGGGGATTTAAAAACCGCTGAGCGTGAGAATATTTTACAAAAATAAGGAAAAATGCTATAATAATATCAGTAAATATAGCTTTTCGAAACAAAACTAAAATTTATGAAGAAATTCGGGCTTTTGGCGATTTTTATTTTGGTATTTGCTTGGGCTTTGCCCGCAAATGCTTTTTCAAATTCCCAGCCGGACAGCTGGCTTAAAAATGTATTCGATAAGAATGGGAAAGTCTTAAGTTTAACCACCCTCGGCGGAAGCGACGTATGTGTCAGTGCGGACTGCGTTAATGTTCAGACCGATTTTACTTCTCCCAAGGAAGACGAAGCTTGGAATTTTGATTCGACGCACGATATCACCTGGGCGCCAAGCGGGAGCAGAAGCAGCGTTTCGATCGCTATCATCAACCTCGACTCCATCACCTACAGTTTAGCAAGCGACGCCGCCGGGTTAAAATACGTTGGGGGATACATTGCCAAAAATATTCCCGACAACGGAAAATTTTCCTGGACGATCAGTGGCTATGTCATTCCTTTGGACCTGTCCGAATTTGAAGACCTGAACATCACTGCCGATACGAAACTGATCACTGGCAGCTATTACATTTTTCTCATCGGTCCCGACGGCCAGAGCATTAGCACCGAGACCAAATTTAAACTTGAAAGACAGGGGATCGCGGCGCCGTCGATTGATAAGTTCATGATAAACGGCGAGGATGCAATGGCCGAGGATTATGATCCTTATTCAGCCAGCATCAAATACGGGAGCGAAATTGTTTTGGAATGGGCTTCAAGCAACGCCAGTTCATGCGAAGGCCAGGCCAGTCCGGGAATAATTCCCATGAAGAGCGGTGGGTACTGGTCCGATCAAAAAAATCTGCCCGCCTTAGGCAGCAACGTGCTGCTTGCCAAGCCTGAAGGTGCTGATTATGCGCTTCTTGGCCTGAAGTGTACCAATTCTTTCGGCGATCTGGTTTCGAAGACCGTCCCGATTGAAATCGAAACTCCCCAGGAATTTGAAATCTCAATTTCCCAGCCCACGGATTTTGCGGTCATCAAAGCCGGCACTGGCTACGACTTGGCCTGGACCGGAGCTTTCCCCGAATCAAAAGTCAGCATTTTGCTGACCGGCGTTTTTGGCTCAGGCTATATCGCAAAAGACATCACCAACGATGGCGCCTATTATTGGGATACCAAGGCCCCGCTTCTGCCCGATGATTCCAGGCAAGCGACGGCTTTGCCGAATAAATTGATGCCGGGGAATTATTCTTTGCTCATCTTTTCCGACAATCCTTACACATCCGATTCGATCTCGATAAAAGTCGAGGACCCGGCATTCGTCAACACTTTCCCGATCGGCAGTTTTGACGGTTTCGCTGACGGGGAGCTGAATGGATGGGCGCTTGATCCGGACCTCCCGGAATCTTGGGTCAGCGTCAAAATTTATTCCGACGGGCCGAAAGGCAAAGGAAAAGAAGCGGGATATGGTTCTGCCTACGACAAGCGCTTTGATGTAAATCAAGCGACTGGTTTTGCAGGCGACCACGGATATTCGGCCTATATCTATCCCGAATTCAAGGACGGGAAGCCTCATTCATTTTACGTTTACGCTGCTGACAAGAACGACTCAGCCCAATTGGCGCTGCTGCCCGGATCGCCCAAAACCATTGCGATAATGCCCGAAATCGACGAAGTCAGGGACGGCGCGCTGTATCAGGACCAAGGTGTTATTTACGCCATAGCCGGCGGTAAAAAGCGGGCGTTCACGTCAATGGAGGTGTTTAAAGGACTTGGTTACAGATTGTCTAATGTGTCCTTTGGCGATACCAGCAAGATTGAAGCCGGCGAGGCAATTGGCAATACAAATCTCCGACATCCCCGCGGGGCCGTAGTCCTTCACAACAACACGATTTATTTCATGGGCAGTGATCTAAGATACGCTTTTACCTCGGAGGATATTTTCAAGTCATGGAACTTAAAGTTCGAGTACGTTGTGCCGGCCAACCAGGCTGACCTTTCCGTGCCCGAAGGACCGGTAATGCTGCCGAAAGGTTCTTCGATGGCATTGGAAAAAAGAGACGCTATCAGGATCGCCGACATCCGCCAGATGCAGACAGCTTTGGAACTTTATTTTAATGATAATAACGCTTACCCTTCAGCCTTATCCCAGCTTGCTCCGATGTACATAAAGACCGTGCCTGTCGATCCTTTGAGCGCGGCAACTTACGTATATTCCAGCACAAGCACGGCCTATACTTTGACTTTTGCCACGGAAGGAGCAACCAATCTGGGCCCTGCAGGCAATCATATGGCTACCCAAAACGGCATCCAATAAGTTCGCCCCTCTCTAAACTTCAAAACAAAAAAATTTAAACCCCCGGTTAATGGGGGTTTTTATACATTCGGTACAATTTATTTTTTTGCGGCACCTAGGTAAGCTGAGCTTCATGGACGACGAAATAAATTCCAATGAAAACGAAGTAACTTCGCGGGTGATAAATTTTCTTGAAGGCGCGGCTTTCCCGACGGACAAACAGTCGCTGATCGCACATGCGAGCCTGGGCGGAGCACCAGAAGAAGTGCTCCAGCTTCTTGACCTCATTCCCGACAAACAGTATGCGGACCTGGCCGAAGTTGCCGACGCTGTCGCGTTTCTCTAAAGAATTTTTCACTGAAGCAAAAATAGTCCACGCTTTAATATCTGTTATAATTAAAGCGTTGATTTTTTATGTTCAAAAGACACCGCATAAATTCAGGCTTTACCTTGATCGAGATCCTTGTTGTGATCGCGATCATTGGCGTCATCGCTGGGATAATGCTCGTGGCTTTGGGAGGAGCGCGGGGCAAGGCCAGGGACGTCCGAAGGAAAGCCGAACTTTCCCAGATCGCGGGATTCGTGCTGGCCAGCGACTGCTACGTACCCAGCGCCGGAACCGGAGATTACGACTTGTCCCAGCTGGTGTCTGAGATCAGAACAAAATACCCCCAGGTATCGCAGTTTAAGATTCCTGTCGATCCGAAAAGCGGCAATGAAAGCGCGACCAATTACCGCTATAGCGTCACTTCCGACAATCATTGCATCCTCTACGCCAACCTTGAAAACGAGCAGGAGCCTGTAACGCTGCCCTCGCTTACTCAGCCCACACCCGGAGGCGGAGCTGGAGTGCTTCGCGCCGCAAGCGAAGGCGTAAACGGCACCAACCTTTATTTCCAAACCGGGAAATAATCTCCAAAACAAGGCCGCAGGAAAGCGGCTTTTTTGTATGAATTGCTAGATATTTGACGATTGATTCCGCTCATTCTTTTGTCTATGATTATCGTTGATATGGCAAAAAGAATATCCAAGATTTTGCTGGTTGCAATTGCTTTAGGGGCGATCCTGTTCGTCCTGTCGCCGGGCAAGTTCATTGATACGGTGAGATTTTTTCCGCACTTCAATCCCATGGCCGACCCTTATAAGGGCATGGTTGGGGTCCAAGATCTTTCAACCCAGCTTCCTCAATCCGAACTGATTAAAACCAGCCTGCCTTTCGGCTTGAGCGAGCGGAGAAACCTGATCGTTTATCTGCCCAAGGGCTATGAAGAAAACGGTTCAAAGCGATATCCTGTTCTGTATCTTTTGCATGGCTCGCCCGGGCAGGAGACTGACTGGCTTCAAGGCGGACAGGCTCAATCAACGCTGGACTCGCTTATCGATCAAGGGAAGATCAAACCTTTGATCGTCGTTTTTCCTGACGGCAACGGCGGCATTTTGCGCGACACCCAATATGTCAATTCGCCGGACGGCAAACAGCCGAACGAGGATTTTATCGTTCGCGTCGTCGTCAATTATGTCGATTCGAATTTTAAGACAGAGGCAGACGCTCAGCACCGGGCAATAGGCGGCTTGTCTTCGGGCGGATTCGGGGCTTTGAATTTGACTTTGAAGCACCAGGATATTTTTGGTTTTGCCGTTTCCATGTCAGGCTACGGCCTGATAGACATCAATCCTTTGTCGGAGAAAGTCATTCAGGGGTCGGCTGCGGTCATTGCCCAAAATTCTCCGCAAAAATATATAAAAGACTTGGCGGAAACCGACGCCAAAATCCTGATGATCACGGGAGAGCAGGATCCGCTCCTTCCGGAAAATGAAAAACTGGCCGGCGAACTCAAGCAAAAAAAATTCGATGCGGAGGTATTAACTTTTTCAGGCCAGCATAATTGGAAGTTCTGGAGCGGACACCTTCCCGACGCCCTTGAATGGCTTTCGGGGAAGTTAGGATAAATCCAAATGCCCACTGCAAACAATATTAAAAAGTTCAGGGATAAAATTTATAGCTTTGGCCACGTCATCGTTTCGGCCGTGGTGTTTTCAAGCGGACTTCTGATTCTTATCGATCTGGAATTTGGACGGTTCATTCAGCGCCACCAAAGGCTTCAGGAGCTTTTTTCATCGCGCACTTTCCATCTAAGCCGCTTGCTTTCCCTGGTTCTGGCCGTGGTTTTGATTTATTTGTCATTCAATTTGTTCCGGCGAAAGCAAAACGCCTGGCGGCTGGCTTTTGGCGCGACTTCTGTCCAGATAATTTTGCTTTTGCGCCACCGCATTCATTGGGTCCCGCTGGCCGTTTTTGGCGTAGCCTTGCTGGTGCTTTGGGGTTTTAGGGGCAGATTCACGGCAAAGACGGGGTATGCCAGCATAAAACAGGGTGTTGTCAGATCGCTGGCGCTGTTTTTTCTCGCGATCGTTTACGGGACAGTGGGATTTGATTTTCTCGAAGAGCGGGATTTTGGGACCGAATTCGGGATCGGGCGGTCAGTGATTAAGACGCTTCAAACCTACGCTTCATTGGGCAATCCCGGGATCGAACCTTTAACCAGGCACGCGGCTTGGTTTATTGATTCGCTTAAGGTAATGGGACTCTTAACTTTGGGACTGATCATCTACAGCCTGTTTCGGCCCTGGCAGTACCGTTTTCGAACCTTGCCTTATGAGCGAAGCCTGGCCCATTCCATTCTTTTGTCTAACCCAAAGTATCAGCTTGGATATTTTCAGTTGCTGCCTGATAAGAATTATTTTTTTCTGGAACGGAAAGGTTTTATTTCTTACCGGGTGTTCAGGGATACGGCAATGGTCTTGGGGGATCCCGTCGTTTCCGAAGAGGGCGATGCGGCCGAACTGATCAGCAGCTTCGTCGGTTACAGCAGGGACAACGGCTGGATCCCCATGTTCTATCAGACTACCGGAAGATTTTTGGCTGAACTTCGCAAGGCGGGCATGAAGACGGTCAAGATCGGAGAAGAGGCCGTGGTCGACATTGAGCAGTTTATCGGAACGGTGGCGGTCAATAAATATTTCCGCAAAATCCAAAGGAAGCTAAAGGATGAAGGTTTTATTTTCAAAGCGTACGAGCCGCCTTTGTCCGAAGAAGTTCTTGCTGAAGCGGACAGGGTGTCGCGCGAATGGCTGAGCGAAAGGAACCGCAAAGAGCGGGGGTTTGCCGTCGGCCAATTCAACAAAAACGATTTGGCTCACCAAAGATTGTTTGTGATCGAGCACCAGGGCAAAATCGAGGCCTTTGCCAACGAAGTTCCGTCGTTTATGAAAGGCGAAGCCCAGATTGATCTCATGCGGTTTGCAAGGACAGCGCCAAAAGGAGCCATGGATTTTTTGTTTTTGAACCTGATCGTTCATTTTTGGCAAAAAGGCTTTAAAACCTTCAATCTTGGTCTGGCTCCGCTTGCCGGACTGGGGCAGGGCGAAGAATCTCCGCTTTTGGAGAAAGGGCTTGCTCAGATCTATAATTACCTCAACGGCATATTCGCGTTTAAGGGCTTGAGGGAATACAAGTCGAAATTCAAGCCGCTTTGGCAGGATCGATTTTTGGCTTATCCGGGATTACCCGTCAATCTAATTAAGGCCGGTCTGGCGCTGCAAAATGTCTCAAAATCTTAAACTGGGAAATTTCATCAAAAAACCGAGATTCTGGGTCTGGGGAATCTTCTTTTTGCTTTTGGCCGCAGCGGGATATTTTTTATACCTTAATCGCGCGGAGTTGTCCGATATCTTAAGGCAGGCGGACTTGCGGTGGGCCATTCCAGCCGTTGTTTCGGCTTTTGCCTCGCTGATTTTGGCAGGCTTGGGCTACGCTTTAGTCGGAAAGATCATAAAGATGCCGGCGCCGTTTGGAGAAGCCACCATGGTCGGTTTTTTGACTATTGCGATGAACCACATTTTCACCACGGGAAATGCCGTCGGCTTTGCGGTAAGGATTTTGTTTTTGAAGAAGTGGGGAGTCAAGCCGAAGGAAGTCGTGATGATGTCGCTCATCCATTCATACGTCAATAACATCGTTTTTATTTTTTTGCTTCCTCTCTCCATAATTTATGCGTTTAGGGCCGGTGTTATTCCCGGGCCGTCGTGGATCGAAGGCGCGGCGTTGTTTGTTTTTGTCGTCTTGGTTTTGTTTGTGACGGGGATCGTATTTTCCTCGAGGTTTTCGCGCAGAGTAATTGCGGCGGTTGTTAAGCTGGCAAGGAAGTTTTCGAACGAGACTTTGCCGCAGCACATTGGCGAGATCGAAGACAAGCTTGAGGAATACCGGAATCTGATCAAATCAGATCCCAAAACGCTGGTTCTTGCGATCGGGATAATCGCAGTCGATTGGGCGTTTACGATTTTTTGCCTGTATTTTTGCCTGAAGGCGCTGGGCTTGTATTCGCCGCTGGTTGCGGTTGGGGCCGGATTTTTTATCAGCGTCTTAATCGGCGAACTGTCCATGATACCGGGCGGATTCGGGTCGGAAGATGCCGTCTTAATTTTATTCTTTTCGCGCTTAGGCTTAAGCGCGGCCGGACTGATCCTGGTTGTCGGCCTGTTTCGGATAGTCTATTACTTGTTGCCGTTCCTTGCGGCGCTGCTGATTTACTTTAAGGAAGGGCGGAAACTGGGCGACGATTTAGCCTCAATTAGCTAGCGTTATATTAAAAGTCTGATAAAATAATTATAAGGAACAAAACTTTATGAGTTGGGCCATTTACGCGATTTTGTCGGCATTTTTCGCTTCCCTTGTCGCCATCTTTGGCAAGATCGGAGTTAAGGGCATCGACAGCAACCTCATGGTCGCAATTCGGACCGTGATCATCGTGGGCTTTGCCTGGGCCATTGTCTTCGTCCAGGGCAACGCCTCGGAGATTTCAAAAATTTCCCGGCACACAATGCTGTTTATCGTTTTGTCCGCGATCGCCACAGGATTGTCGTGGTTGTTCTACTATAAGGCCTTGCAGCTTGGGGAGGCTTCCAGAGTGGCCCCGATAGACAAGCTTAGCGTGGCTTTGACCGTGATCTTGGCCCTTATTTTTCTCAGTGAAAAACCGACCTGGGGCAATATCACGGGCGGAGTATTGGTCACGGCCGGAGTTTTAGCCTCGGTTTTCTTAAAATAACCATTAACCCAAAAACTTATGAAGGGATACAAAGATAACATCGAATCATTAACCAAAGAGAACAATAATTTTCGAAAAGTTCTCTATACTGCCGAGAACAGCCAGCTGGTGCTGATGTCGCTTAAGCCCGGTGAAGAGATCGGCATGGAGGTTCATGATGACGGCGACCAGTTCTTCAGGTTCGAATCAGGCAAGGGCCTGCTCGTCATTGACGGAAACCAATACAAGGTGGCTGACGGCGACGC
Source organism: Acidobacteriaceae bacterium (assembly GCA_050258715.1). Lineage (GTDB taxonomy): Bacteria > Patescibacteriota > Doudnabacteria > UBA920 > O2-02-FULL-48-8 > JBLMZH01. The sequence goes on along the minus strand of JBLMZH010000016.1, from coordinate 36,228 downwards.
AGCGATCGTACCGCAGGGCGCCATGCACAACGTCATCAATACTTCCGAAACCGGGGAAGTGCTAAAGCTCTATACGATTTACAGCCCGCCTCACCACCGCGACCAAGTGGCGCATGAGACCAAAGCTCAAGCCGAAGCCGACGACGAGCATTTTGACGGAAAAACAACCGAATAGAAATAGGATTAAGAAAAAATGAAATTAAACTATTTAGTAATTCCTTTGTTTACCATTGCCGTGGCCGCGATTGGAAGTTTTTTTACCAATCAAGGCCTGAAGGGCTGGTACCAAAGCATTAGACTTCCGTCCTGGACTCCGCCAGGAAGCACAATTGGCTTGGTTTGGACGATCCTGTTTATTCTGGCTACAGTTGCGGCTTTGATCGTTTGGAACAAACTTCCTCATGATCAAAGTTTTTGGCTGGTGATCTCAATTTTTGTTGCGAACGGGATCCTGAATTATTTATGGAGCTACCTGTTCTTTGCCAGCCACCAATTAAAACTTGCGATATTTGAGGCCGGCCTCCTTGGATTGACGATATTGGCTTTGGTTATCCTCATTTGGCCCAAGAACAAACTTTCGGCAGCATTATTGATCCCGTATTTCATCTGGGTGTCTTTTGCAACTTATTTGACCTATTCGGTCTATCGGTTAAATAGGTAATTGTAATTGGTCATGCTGACCATTGCAATCCTTAAGGAATAGCCCTAGCATTCCAAATGAATTAACCTATTCAAAATGGACAAACCGAATGTTCTTTCGGAAGATGAAGTTAAAAATGGATTAGGGAACCTGCCTGGCTGGTCCTATTCCGACAACAAAATCTCGAAGGAATTCCAGTTCAAGGACTTTGTTGATTCGTTAAGTTTCGTCAATTCAATGGTCGCATATTTTGAGACCATGGACCATCACCCGGACACTTTCATCATGTATAGCAAGATCCAGTTTTTCCTCCAGCGCTTTGACGTCGGAGGCAAAGTCACGGACCGCGATCTTGAGGTCGCAAAAAAGATCGAAGAAAATTACGCTTCCTGGAAGCGCCAATAAAATCAGCAGAACTTGAAGCGCCGCGCAGGCTCCTTAAAGGGCTTTCGCGGCTTTTGCTTTTATGCTAAACTCATAAATCGCAAAGGGGGAATGATGAAGAGGATATTGGCGGTGTTTACTGTGTTAGCTGCGATCGTGCTGGCGTGCAACGGGAAGACAAACAACCCGGCGACGCCATCCCAAACCGGCGCATCTCAACAGAAGCCGCAGGCCAACTTCAGCCTCAAGGTCCTAAACCAGTCTTGGGGCACGGCAATCCCGTCCGATTTCCAGATCGAACTAATGCAGAGCGGGAAAGTTTCGGCTTTTCCCGCCCAGGCAAGCATGAAGATCGCTCTGGACATCGAGCGGGGAGCCGAATACAAATTCCGGGTCCTGCCCGGATCTGACGGTCACCCCTGGCCTGACGGGTACAAGCTGACTGCTTCCGAGGGCTGCCAGGGAACTGCCCAGGCATCAGTGGACTGTTCCATTACTGCCGAGCAGATGGAACTGGCCTGCGACTCCAAGCTTTGGGCTGCGGTTTACCTCAAGTCGAGGCTGCGCGTGCTTAGCAATTGCGAAGTCGCAGTCGGCAGAATCGAGTTTGTCGAAATGGAGTACGACGGGGATTGGACGGCGAAGATGGTGGTCGATGAGCCTTACAAGCGGCTGCTTCTGCCAGGCAACGCCTTCCCGCAAACCCTGGGCCGGCTTCAGATCGAAATTCCCTGCCAGGGCCCGATCACTCAGGAAAACGCCAAGGGCACTTGCGACGGCACGGAAATCAGGATGCGGCTGCCCGTGGAAGGCCAAAGGGCTGTTGCTGCCGCTCCTTGGGTGGCTGACACTTGGCACCACGACTGGGCTGAGCTGCACGGGGCGATAGTCAAAGTCCTGCCGCGGTAGTTTGATGGGGAAGTAACCTGCGTGTTATTTCCCCGCTTTTTTTTGGGAAAATTTCCGACAGCGCAAATTTTTAGTTTGGGAGAAAAATTCGCTCAATCAAGAATCGAGCGAAGACGCGTAAAAAAACCGGAGAAAATCTCCGGGATTTTTTTACGCTGGGATAGCGATTCTTTTTTTCAGATTTTTTCGTTCCGCAAGTTTGTAAAATAGTTCTTCGTAACCGTCGACCATCCGGTCGTCGGAGAATTTTTCTTCGACCTGTTTCCGGCAGTCTTCGCGCTTTATTTCATCGATCTTGGAAACGGCCTTGCACATGGTTGCAACGTCCTTGACCAAAAATCCCGTTTTGCCGTCTTTTATTATTTCCGGCATTGAGCCGCGGTCAAACGCGATCACGGGAGTTCCCGAAGCCATAGCCTCGACAGAGACCAAGCCGAACGGCTCGTCCCATTTGGTCGGCATCAAAACAGCTTTTGCTTTGCCATAATATTTATAAAGCTCGTCGTGGGGGACGTAGCCGATGTATCTGATCTGTTCGTTTAAAAACGGTTGGACTTCTTTCATGAAATAATCCTGATCGTAGCGGCCAAAAATTCCCAGGATGTCCAGTTTTTGTCCGGTTTTAGCAGCGACCTTGACCGCTTCCGCGACACCCTTGGTCGGCTTGATTCGCCCGACAAACAGGAGCCGGTCCTGGGCCTTTGCGGAATAAGGGAAGGCTTTCAAATCCACGCCGTTGTAAATGGTGGCGGCAATAGGCAGCCCTTTGGCCGAATTGCCCTGCGATTTGCTGATCGCCACATAATGCTGGTTTGGACTGTAGAACATTTTGAAAAGCTTCATGCGCCAGGGGTAGATCGGGTCGTGCAGGGTATAAACAGTGGGAATGGTCTGGTTGATCGAGGCAAACGGCAAGGCCCGGTCCACAGGATGGATGTGCAAAGCATCGAGCTTGCCCGCCAGCGCTTCTTTGTACATGCGGCTGATGATATATTGGTCCCAGAGGTTTTCGATCTTTTCGCGCTCGAGGTCGCGGACCTCGGGCTCAAACAAAATTCCGGCTTTGTTCGGATCAAACAGGGCAGGGATCGGACACTCGATGATATTGACCCCGCTAAGCTTTGATCCTTTAGGAGCGAAGAAAGAAACCTTGTGCCCGCGCTGGGCCAGTCCCAGGCTTATTGCGGCAGCCACGTCGTAAGGCGCGTAGATTACATTTTTTGGCGGCGGAACGGCGAAATGGCCCGTGACCATGACGCCGATTCGGAGTTTCCTCATCGTTTTGCTTTCTTTAAGATTTCGTAATAGGCCCGCTCGTAATTTTCCACCATCACATCGGAGCCGAATCTTTTGACCGCCTGTTTTCGGACTTCGGCGCGGTCGATTTTGTCTATTTGCTTGATGGCCGAGACCAAGGCGTTGATGTTGCTCGGAATCACAAATCCGGTTTTTCCGTGGTCGATAAGTTCCCGCATCGATCCGCGGTCATAGGCAATAACCGGCGTGCCGCAAGCCATGGCTTCGGTTACGACCAGGCCGAACGGCTCTTCCCATTCGATCGGATAAAGCAGAGCCTTGGCTTCGCCGTAAAACTTGGACAGCTGTTTTTCGGAAAGTTCCCCGACGTACTTGATTTTGGAATTTAAGTGCGGCTTGATGACATTTTTGAAATAATCGGTTTTGGCCGGATCGATGCGGCCGGCGACGAGCAGATTGAGATTCAATTTTTCCGCGGCCGCGATCGCGTTTTCGATCCCTTTGTGCTTGTCCATTCTTGCGATCCAGACAAAATGATCCTTGGGCTTGGGGTTGAACTTGAAATCTCTGATGTCGCTGGCGTTGTAAATGATCCGCGCGTTCTTGTCCTTGAATTTGACGTTCGCGCAATTTCTGGCGGATTCGCTGATAAAGACCATGTTTATGTTGCCTGACTCTTCGCGGTAGATGCGCAGGCGGTCATTCTTGTCCGCATCGGCATTCGTGCGGTAGAGGGGATTGTGCATGGTCTGGATGGTCGGGGTGCGGCTTAAGTTGCAGAAAAACATGGACCAGATGTCCAGATGAGTGTGGATGATGTCGAATTTGCCTTCATTGGCCATTTGGTAGGCCTTGGACAAATTCCTTAGGTTCCAGACGGGATTTGACCAGGGAACGCCGGCTTCCAAAAGCGGCTGGTCAAAGACTGAAACCAGTTTACCCTTGGTCTTCGACCCGGGGGATGCAAAGAGCGTTACGTCATGCCCGCGTTCGACCAATCCGTCGGCGAGCAAAGCAATGATCCGCTCGATCCCTCCGTATTTTTTGGGCGGAATGGTTATCCAAAGCGGCGCGATCTGGGCTATCCTGAGTTTTTTTGGCATTTTGTTTATGCTTTTGAACTGCTTAATGAACGTTCTATGCTGGAAAAATTTTTGTTCTTTTTTAGAATCTTCTGGTAAATTTCTTCGTATTTGTCGGTCATGTGCTTGATCGTGTATTTTTCCTCGACAGCCTTCCGGCAATGCTCGCGGTTGATGAACCCGATCTTGTCCACCATTTGGACCATCTCGTCCTCGGTGTTGACCACGAACCCGTTCTTGCCGTTCTCGACGATTTCGGGAACCGAACCCTTGCCGAAGGCGATGACCGGCGTGCCGCAGGCCATGGCTTCGATCATGACCAGGCCGAATGGTTCGCGGCGGTCAATGGGAAACAGCAGAGCCTTGGCGTTTGAGAGAAGTTTGATCTTTTCCGCGAAGTCCACCTGGCCCACGAATTTGACGTTTTCTTCGTTAAGGTTGGGTTGGACTTCGTGCATGAAGTAGGTCCATTCTTCCGCGCCGACGATGTTGCCGGCGACGACGATCTTGGTGTTGCTTTTTTTGGCCACGCTGAGCGCGGTCGCGATTCCTTTTTCCCGGTTTAAGCGGCCAAGATAAAGGAGATAGTCGCCCATCTTCGGATTGAACGTATATTTTTCGATTTCGATGCCGTTGGGAACCACTCCGTCGGTCGCGATGCCGAATTCCTCGGCGCTCTTGCGCTCATCTTCGGACAAAACGCAAAAATGAAGATTGGGGAACTGTTTGATGGTCTCAGCCAGGCTTTGGTCAATGGGGTTGTGGATCGTGGTCAAAATCGGCGGAGCCTTTGGCTCATTGGCCAAGGGAAACATAAAAAAATTAAAATGATTGTGGATGAGGTCGTACGCTCCCACATCCTGCCTGATCTGATTGAGCATTCGGATTATGGCCGCGTGGGGATTGCGGACCTGCTTTTGCAGCCAGAGTGCTTGTTCAACCACTGATTTGGTTTCAACGCCGGCATGCGAGTCGCCGCTGGCGTAAAGCACGATCTCGTGGCCGCGCTTTTTCAGTTCTTCCACCAGGTTAAAGACCATTAATTCAATGCCCCCATAGGTCCTGGGCGGAATGGGGATCCAAAGCGGAGCAATTTGAGCAATTCGCATGTATTTAGGGGATAAGGATTTTCCCGCAAAAAATTGTCTTTAAAAAGGCAATTGATTAGCACTAATTATAGCATAAATAACCCATAAAACGAAGCAAGTTTGCCCCGTATCAGAGGTGCAAGGTTTACTTTACAAGTTTTTTTTGGTGTAATATGATGAAGGCGATTAATAAAAAAACACTCATGAGAAACAAAAAGTTGAAATTGGCAGGGTTTTTTTTGCTGATATGCCTGATCTCTGCGAATTTTGCCTTTGCTAAGACGGAAACGACTAAACCGGTCTTGGACAAATTGAAATTATCCCAGTCAGCCGGCCAGAGCGCCAGCGCTGATCAGGAAGCCAAGGTCCTTAAAGCCAAAGCCGCGGCAGTGGCGAAGATGATGCAAAATCAGATCAGCCGTTCGGACAGCGCGCTTGAACGGATGTCGGCCATTTATACCAAGATCGAAACGCGGAAAGAAAAAATGGATGAGCAGGGGCTGGATACCTCTTCCCTTACTCCGCTCATGGAAAAGGCCATGACGCAAAAAGAGAAAGTGGCTGGAATGCTTGAGACGGCAACGACTAAGCTGCAGGCCGTGAAAACTTCGGCTCAGCCCAGGAAGGCAGCCCAGGAATTTTTAACCGCCAATAAGGACTTAAAAAAAGCGCTTATCGAGCTTCATCAAAATTTGAAAGATATCGTTAAGGCCATGATCGCGATCGAGAAGCAGGCAAAGGCCGAAACTAATTCCGCCACCGAGACAACAGGCGGACAGGAGAACGTCAATGAATAAGAAACTCAACAAAGTCCTGGTGGGCGGCGGTATCGTCCTGATGGTAGTGATCTTTACCTTAGTCTTTTTAAAGCAAATAAGGGTTAATGAGCAGGGCATTGCCGAAGTCGTCAAAAACGACATCGAAAACATGGCCTCTTCCCCGATAGGCATTCGGAAATCGCCCGACACCACAGCCCAGCTTCAGCACGATCTTGACGCGGTCAAGCTCGACGAACTTGAAACCGGCTCAAAAGACATAGAGACTCAGGTCAACGGCATGTAGCAAATCGGCGAATTGCTTGACGGAATTGGCGGGGCGGGTAAAATAGTATTGATCAAAAAGAAAAATTAAGGCGGCTTAAACAGCCGCCTTTTTTATGTATTGAAAATTGAACATTCAAGATTGAAAATTCATTGAAAATTTAAAATTAAGAATTTTTCAATCTTCAATCTCCAATCTTCAATTAATTTTCAATTTTCAATTTTTAATCTTCAATTATATTTCATGGCTTTTGAACAAATCAACGAACCAATAGAAGTTATCAGCTTGTTTAAAGAGGGGAGCCTTGTTCCCGTCAAATTTCTTTGGCAGGGGAAACAGTATGTCGTGAGCAAGGTCAATCTTGCCTACCATCATTTTGAAGGCCGGATCAAGATCTACTTCTTTACGGTCTCGGACAACGCCAATTATTTCAAGCTGCAGTTCAATTCCGACTCGCTGAATTGGACGTTGTTGGAATCGTATGTGGATTGAAGATTTAAAATTGAACATTGAAGATTCCCTGAAAATTAATTTTTAAATCTTCAATACTCAATGAATTCTCAATTCTTAATCTTCAATCTTCAATTTTTTTTATGGCCCTCCCCAGGATCTTATTAATCGACATGAATTCGTTTTTCGCCAGCGTTGAACAGCAGGCGAACCCTTCTTTGCGCGGGAAGCCGGTGGGGATTTGCGCCAGCCTCCATCCGACAAGCTGCCTGATCGCGGCTTCCAAGGAAGCCAAGGCCATAGGAATCAAGACCGGAACGCTCATTGCCCAGGCCAAGCAGATCTGCCCGGAGATAGTCCTAGTCCAGGCCGAGCCGGAAAAATATCGCGCCGTCAACGAAGGCTTTAACCGGATATACCTTGAGTACACGCCCTTGGTCGAGCGCTACAGCATAGACGAATCTTTTCTCGACCTTCGTCCGACAAAATTGAATCCGGTTTCAGTAGCTGTGGAGATCAAGCGGCGGATCAAAGAAGAGGTCGGGGAGTGGCTGACCTGTTCGATCGGAATCGGCAGCAACAAATTTTTGGCCAAGCTCGGGTCCGAGATCAAGAAGCCTGACGGTTTGGCCCTGGTCTTCCGCGAACATCTGCGCGAGATCTACAGGGGCCGGAAGTTTTCCGACCTCTGGGGATTAAGCCGCGGCTGGACTAAGAGGCTTTCTCAGCTCGGCATTCTCACTCCCACGCAGCTGCTCGACTATCCGGTCCAAAATCTCATATCGTCTTTCGGCAAGCCGGGGTTTTATATTTGGCAGCGCGTCCAGGGACTGGAAGAGGACGAGATAATTCCTTCCGAGAACGAAGCCGTTCAGAAATCGTTCGGCCATTCCTGGGTTTTAAATTTCAGGACAACCGACAAGAAACGCCTGGAAAAGGTCATCTTAAGGCTTTCGGAAAAGGCTGCCCGGCGGATGAGGCGGGAAGGACTCTTGGCCTACGGCTTTTACTTCGCCTTGCGGCAGGCTGACGGTGCCTCTTTCCATCAGTCGAGGCGGCTTAAGTATCCCATTAAGCAGGGATTGGAGCTGTTCAAATTGGCGAAATTAATGTGGCAACCCTGGAATATTCAAAAAAACGTGACCTGGATGGCCGTCGGGTTTACCGGCCTTAAGCGATCGTCGGCCCAAATTCCGCTTTTCCCGAAAAAGGAAGACGGCTTGCTTGCGGTCCTTGACAAGATCAACGATAAATACGGAGAATTTTCAATCCGCTCCGGATTGTTGATTGATACACAGGGGTTTGTGCCCGACGCAATCGCTTTCGGAAAATGATACCAGACTTTTACACAAAACCAAGGGGAAGCATTGTCGTTTTTTACAAACAAGCAGCCCCAAAGCATGAAGAATTTTTGCGGCTTAGTTCAGACTGACAGTTGAGAAGGATTTTCGATGAGCGCATTATTGACTCAAGGTTGAATTAATTCCGTTCCTTGCCTGAACTTACATCGGGCAGGAAACGAAAGCTGCGAAAGGGGTGAGGGAATTAAGACACAATTCAATATGGATTTGCCCGTCTTTGAAAGAAGTGGGCTTTCAAAGACAAGTAATTGAAAAAACCGGTGCAAACCGGGATCAAATTCGGCTTAATGCCGGAACAACACATAAAGCCTAACCTCCGTTTGAACGGAGGTTTTGGTTTAATGAACAGCTTGCAGCCGGAAACTATGCAATTGTGGAAAAATCAGCAGTTTTAAAATGAGTTCATTGGCATTTTTACCATAGGCATTTGTTTTGTAACGAATTAAATTATAAACATAAAGCTTTGACCTAATTTAGTGAGGCTTAAAAGGCCTTACTCGACAGGGCCAGAGTTTTTTTATTTTTTTGGCGCTTGACAAAGGAATGCCCGCAAAAGCCGGAAGAAACCGTATGGACAAGAGGGTCGAAATCTGCTAAAATATAGTTAGGGTAAGAAACCCAAAAGGAAACCAAGATAAAGAAAAAATCTGTAAACGCGGTTGTTAACGGAAGAAAGCTTTTTTGCTTCGATATTTTTGGCCTGGGGCACAATCAATAGGCTTAACACCGAAGATTCGTTTTGGACCAAAAATAAAAATCTGGATCTGACGATCCTTAGCTACCAAAATCAGTAGTCTTGGGGACTGAAGATCCAAACCCATAAAGACCAGGTTCTCTCGCCTGGTTTTTATGTTGCCCTTAAACTCATGAATTGTGGAGAAAGTCTTGACTTTGAAGATTAATTTTAGGATAATACGGGTACATTAGCCATTAAGCCTGATGAAGAAACAAAAACCCTAAATTCCATCCTGCCGGAAATGCATTGAGGGGGAATGCGTCAGATTTGGGGAACTTGCATTAGGAAAGGAAATCGAAACAAATGAGCTTTAATATCCTTAACAAACTTAAAGACAATATGTCAGGACAAGCCAAAGATCCTGGGATCGTCAGCTCGCCTTTTGGCCAGACGGCTTCCCAGGCAGTCGACGTCTCGAAGTTCACGCGTCTCATCCGCTGGCTGCTGTACGCCGCCGTGTTTCTCGTTCCCGTGTTCTTCCTGCCCTTTACCACTGAGGTCAGGGAATTCAACAAGCAGACCCTGCTTTTCCTTTTGGTCGTGGTCATGCTCGCCATCTGGGTGGTTAAAATTCTAACCACGAGATCCGTGGCCTGGGTCAAGACGTCGCTGGATTTCATCCTGCTTGCCTATTTGATAATTTATTTTTTGGCCAGCTACCTTTCCATCGACAAAGTTTCGTCCTTCCTCGGATATTACGGCCGTTACACCGGCAGTTTCCTTTCCATCATCAGTTTCGTCGTTTTGTATTTTTTGGTCGTCAACAATGTCAGGTCCGGCAAACTCGTCCGCAATCTGACCAAGATACTTCTCGCAAGCGGCGCTCTGGTCATGGTCTACAGCTTCCTGCAGCTTCTGAAGGTTTATGTCTTCCGTTTTGATTTTGCCAAAATGCAGTCGTTCAATCCAATCGGGAGCCTCGGAAGCCTGGCTTTGTTCTCGGCCTTCATGCTCGTCTTCATCCAATGGATCTGGCTAAACACCAAACTGACCGCCGTAAGACAAATCATCTACTCAGCGCTCACTGTCCTAGGACTTCTGATCATGTTCATCCTTTCCACTTCTGTTCCGTCATATCCCTGGCTGGTGCTGGGACTGACTATGGTGGTGTTCCTGGCGATTACAATGATCGTCTCCGGCAACAAACTTTCACCGAGCTGGTTTTGGAAGCCGATGGTCATTCTCGTTATCGCCATCCTGTTCTTCAGCTTCGACTACTTCAAACTGAATTCGCTCAACCCGCGACAGATGTTCAGCTCCTTCAATGTTCCGGTGGTGGAAGTCCAGCTGTCGAATCTCGGGAATTTGAACCTGGTCAAAAACGCCCTGACCTCAAAGCCGATCTTAGGCTACGGGCCGGGCACGACTGGCATTGTCTACGGCGACATCAAGCCGGACAGCATGAACAAGTCCATTGTCTGGAACCTCAGTTTCGACCGGGCTTCGTCTGAAATGGCCAATATTGCCATTGAAACCGGGCTTTTGGGCTTGCTGGCCTTTGAAGCCACTTCGGTCCTGTTCATTATCTACGCGCTCTACTTCATTTTGAGGAAGCCTGATCATCCGGGCCGGACTTATGCCTTCGGATTCTTTATGGCCTGGCTCTTCCTTTATATCTCGCACTTCTTCTATTTCTTCAACGGCACGTTTGCCTTCCTGTTCTGGTTCCTTTTGGCCATGTTCATGGCCATAGCCCATTGGTCGAACGGGGAAAAAGAAGAAAAGACTCTGACCTTCTCCAATTCGCCGCGCGCGGCATTGTCTTGGATGTTCGCAAGCCTTCTGGTGCTTGCCGTACTCTTGGTCGCCGGGTTCTTCCAACTCTCGCTGTTCGCCGGCGAAACTTCGTATGCTTCGGGCATCAAAGAGCTCAATAAACCGAATCCTGATTATGCCAAAGCGGAGCAGCATCTGGCTTCTGCTATTAAGAGCAATCGCTATCGCGACATTTATTATCTGGGTTATGCCCAGAACCTGGTATTCGAGTCAGTGCTTGAGGCTTCAAAGCCAACACCTGACCTTCAGAAATTCCAGAACATGATCAAGAGCGCAAGCGACGCGCTCAACACCGCCACCAGCATCTCGCCCGAAAAGGCTTCCAACTGGTCGGCCAAGGCTCAATTCTACGGACAGCTCAAGAACATGTTCATGATCCCGAACAGCGATTCGGCCATCGTCGAATCGTGGAAGCAGGCCGCGAAGCTTGATCCCAAAAATCCGGCTTTGCAAGTCCAGCTTGGTTTGGCTTACTTAAATTCCGCGGACAAAGTTAAAGAAGATATTGTGGGGAATGGAATTGATACCGACAAGGACGGACTGCCTGACGCCAAAGAAACCGCGATCGGCTCCAACCCGAATGTCTCTGACAGCAACAACAACGGAATTTCGGACGGCGACGAGGTCAAGGCCGGATTCAATCCGGCGGGGACCGGCAAACTCGCCCCGGCCATGATGAAGGATTTCATGCAGGTTGATTCCCAGATGCTTAAGGATGCCGAGGATGCCTTAAAGAAAGCCATTGAGCTCAAAGACAATTTGGCCGACCCGTACGTCGGATTGGCCAGAGTCTATGAAAAAGATGGAAAGCTCGACCTCGCCAAGCAGATCCTGCAGCAAGGCGGACAAAAGGCCGGCTGGTCAGCCGAACTGATGTACGAACTTGGCCGCATCACCTATAACCTCAAGAATTACACTGACGCCGAAAAGATCTTCAACCAGGTTATAACAGCCAAGCCGAATTACGCCAACGCCCACTATTCCTTGGGTCTGGTTTACCTCCAGAACGCGGCACAAGCCACGGACGCGGAAAATGTGAAAGCCTTGAGGAACAAAGCCTTGGCCGAGTTTGAAAAGACCCGGGAGATCTCGGGCCCGAACCTCGATCTCGAAAAATCCATCAATGATCTGAAGGATTTGATAAACAATCCTCCGGCAAAATAGATCGACTTAAAATCCCGCCAATTAAACCTGGCGGGATTTTTGTTTTTGTTTGCTTTGATAATGGCAAAAAGAAAACCCTCCGATGAGGAGGGTTTTGGTCTATTTGACTTCGGCTATCAGCTTTTTGAAGGCTTCAGGGTTTCTTACGGCCAGCTCAGACAGCATTTTTTTATTGAGCGCGATCTTCTGCTTCTTAAGCATTGCCATGAGCTTGCTGAACGTTGTTCCGTTTTCTCTGGCTGCGGCATTGACTCTGACCGTCCAAAGCGAGCGGTAGTCGCGCTTCTTGGTCCTTCTGTGAGCGTATGCGTAGGAGTCGGCGTGAAGCAGGGCTTCGCGCGCGGCCGGGAAATTGGTCCGGCGCCGGTTCGTGAATCCCTTGGTTCGGGCTAGTGTGTATTTTCTTCGCTTGTGGGCGCTAACGCCCCGTTTGATCCTTGTCATGGTTTATGGTTTGCGGCAATTACTTGGCCATTGCCCTGATTAATTTTTTCTGCAGTACTTTGGCAACCGGGAGGTCGCGGCGCTTGCCCGTTGTGGTCTTGCTTGATTCTCTGGAATTGAAGTGGGCCTGGCCGGCTTTGCGCCGCATCAGCTTTCCGCCGCCTGTGACCCAGTATGTCTTGTTGATTCGCTTGTTTGACTTTTGCTTCATAAAAAATGACCTGTTCCAACAGGCTCGTTAAATCCTGTTCTTAATATCCGATTAAATGATTAGTTTAAGCTGGCTGACTCGGCTTCTGCGGTTTTTGTTCCGGTTTGTTGGCGGCAACCGCTCCGATTATGACCGTGACCATGTTTCCCATCCGGTTCGGCCCTGATTCCTTTATATGGGGTGACGTCAGCAAGGCCAGAAATTTGTCGACCAGGCCGTAGGCGAGCTGCGGGTGAGCTTGTTCGCGTCCGCGCATGACCACGTCCAGTTTGATCTTGTGTCCTTCGGCCAAAAATTCGTTGGCTTTTTTGGCTTTGAATTCCAAGTCGTGGACCCCGATCCTGACCGACAATCTGATGCCCTTAACCGCAATCCGTTTGATCTTTTTCTTCGATTGCTGGGCCTGCTTTTCCTGCTGGTACCTGAATTTGTCGTAATCAAGAAGTTTAACGACCGGGGGATTGGCATTGGGCGAGATTTCGACAAGATCGATCTGTTGCTCTTCTGCCAGACGCAAAGCTTCGGAAGTCGACATTACCCCAATCATCTTCCCGTCCTGGTCAATTAGTCTGACCTGCGGGGCTTTGATGAATTGGTTTATCCTAGTTTTTATGGGTTTTTGGTTAATGATATTGCCAAAAATCAATAGAATTATAAGGAAATTTCAGGGCCTGGTCAAGCCGCGTGGATCTACTCTTTTCAAAGAACTTTTATGGAGGTATAATATAACCCGCTTTACTCGTGGGGCTGACAAGCTTCGACAGGAGTTCTTTGGAAAATATCGCAAGTCCGGCAACGCCTGATCATCCGGCTAAAAGGGCTCAGGCAAATCACAAATGCCAAATCTTTGGTAAGCAGGATTACGAACGCTTTTACGTTCGCCCCTGTAATGGCAGTCGCCTAATTTAGGTAACTACCCGTTTCATCCGCTTACGCCCGTACGCGGAATGAAACGTCATCTTCGGGCTTACGGTCACTTTCGCTCGAATTTGACCGGAAACTAAGAGCTTAAGCTGAGGCCGTTTTCGTCCGTTTTTATTGCCTCAGACTAAAAATTCAAGCGGACTAAACTTGTAGTGATGTTTTTCTTCGCCTTCTGGACGGGAGTGCAATTCTCCCCAGCTCCACCATAAGAATAATTTAATACGGTTTAAATCTGATAAATTCAAGAAAGCAAGGGGTGGCCATTCGCGACTGCTTGATATTTTTTGTGAAAAATGCGGTAGTCACATCGTTTATTATCAAAAAGATGGTCCCGGGATCTTAAAGCGTTTGTATCTTGATAGAATTCATCAAGGTAAGTTTAGCAGCAAAAATTTAGTATGTTCTAAATGTAATAGATTATTGGGTATTAAATATATCTACGAAAAAGAGAAAAGACCTGCTTATAGATTATTCGTAGGAGCGGTTACAAAGAAGATTGTTAGGTTGGACTTAAAGCCGTGAAATTACTAGAATTGACCAAGGTTTCGTAAATTTGACTAGCCAAAGCCATTGCTTAATATAAAAAACGGCCACGAATGGCCGTTTTTATTTTGTTCTAGTTCTGATCATCCGATCAATCTTTCGTTTGTCTTCCTTTTTCCTGATCGAGTCGCGTTTGTCGTATTGTTTTTTGCCGCGGCCCAAGCCGACCTTAAGCTTGATCCAGCTTCTTTTGGTATAGATCTCAAGCGGGATTAAGGTCAGGCCTTTTTCTTTGGTTTTGCCCGCCAGTCTTTCCAGCTCCGATTTTTTAATCAGAAGTTTGCGCTCCCTGGCCTCGTCATAGCCTTCGAGGTTTGAAGCCTGCTTGTATTTGCCAATGTAACCGTTCCGAAGATAAGCCTGGCCGTTTCGAATAGTCACGAAAGCCCCGTTTAAGCTGACGTTGCCCGCCCTGATGCTTTTGACTTCGTGCCCGGCCAAAGCTAACCCAGCCTCGAAGCTTTCTTCGATCGAGTAGTCATGAAAGGCCTTTTTGTTGCTGGCGTATGTCGGCATTTGACTTTCCTGATTATTTTTAATAACAATTGGTTAGACAATGGAGTTCAATCCAGAGCGTGGTGCGGGGGTTGGAACCTAAGGCTTGTCGTCTGTAGGCTATCCGAATAAAAAGGTGTGTCCGAAGAGCCCGTCCTTGCTTTCGGCCGCCCAATACCGCCTCACGTTGTCGACGTGAAAAACAGCTTCCACCTTGGGTTACTCCATTGCCTCCATCAGGAGGATTTGAAGGTGGTCGGGTCTAAACGCTTCGTTTGGACCCTTTTTCTTTGCCTAATGCTTATTTTATCAGATATAATTGGTTTATGTTAACCAAGCAAACAATATCAGGGGCAATTGCCGAGGCCCTGCAAAAATTGGGCATTTCCATTGACGAAGCGTCGGCTCAAAAAATCGTGGTTGATAGGCCTGATCCGAAGTTCGGGGATTTTTCCAGCAACGCGGCCATGATCCTGGCCAAGGGCCAAAAAACAAATCCGCGGGCCTTGGCGGAAAAGATCGTCAGGGAAATTGATAAGAAGCTGTTCAAACAAGTGACCATTGAAGGCCCGGGCTTTATTAATTTCAAGGTTAAGGACGAGGCAATTATCGAAAGCCTGACTGAAAGAGAGCCAAAGTCTAAGAAGCTGCCAGGCAAAATTTTGGTCGAATATTTCCAGCCGAACATTGCCAAACCTTTGCATGTTGGCCATCTAAGGACCGCGATCATCGGCGATGCCATCAGGCGGAGCCTTGAGTATTTGGGACATGAAGTCGAATCGGATACGCACATGGGGGACTGGGGCACGCAGTTCGGAATTTTAATTTGGGCGTACAAAAAATGGGGGAACGACAAGGAGATCGAAAAAAATCCGATCACTACTTTGAACAAGTATTACATAAAAGCCAATGATGAGATCGAAAAGGATCCCTCATTGCGGGATGCTGCCAAAAAAGAATTCGTAAAACTTGAGGAAGGCGATAAGGAGAACCGAAAGATTTGGAAACAATTCGTTGATTGGAGCCTGGAAAAGTTTTCCAAGATAAACGATTTGTTAGATTTATTGCCCTTCGAGCACTACTGGCCGGAAAGTTTTTATGAAGACAAAATGAAAATTATTGTCGAGACGCTTAAGAAGAAAGGATTGCTCCAGGAATCTCAAGGTGCGCAAATCGTTAATTTAGAAAAACAAGGTTTGGGTATCGCCATAATCATCAAATCCGATGGCGGGACCACTTATTTGCTGCGCGATTTGGCAACTTTCATTTTCAGAAAAAAGGAAGGATTTGGAAAACAGATTTACGTCGTTGATACCCGGCAAAGCCACGCATTTGACCAATTGTTTGCAATCCTTGAAATGCTGGGCGAGATGAAACCGGATGAAGCTTATCACGTCACTTTTGGATTCATGAGCTTCAAGGGTTCAGCATTCAGTACCAGAAAAGGCAATATTGTTTTGGCTGAAGATTTGGTTGCCCAAACCAAGGAAAAAGTGGCGGAAATAATCGAAAAGAAAAATCCGGAACTCAAGGGCAAGAAAGAAGCTGTCAAAGCCGTGGCCCTTGCTGCCTTGAAATATTTTGACCTTTCGCATAATCGGCAAAGCGACATTGAATTTGATTGGAAAGAAGTTTTGGACTTTGAAGGGAATTCCGGCCCATACTTGCAGTATGCGCACGCGAGGCTGAGCAGCATTCTCAGGAAGGAACAGCCTTCCGGGAAAATTTCGGATAAAGTTGAGATGACTGAGACCGAACGGCAACTAGCTTTGATGGCGGCTGCTCTTAGGGAATCGGTCGAAGAGAGCGTGCGTGAATATTTCCCGAACATTTTGGCCAATTATCTTTACGATCTAGCAACTTTGGCCAACAAATTTTATCATGAAAGCCGGGTCTTGAACGAAACCGATCAAGACAAGAAATTGATGAGATTGTTTTTGACCAAAGCCGTTAAGGAAACTTTGGGCAACGGTTTGAAATTGCTTGGCATCGTTCCTTTGGAAGAGATGTAGAAATGTGGTATAATTAGGCCCTAAAGCTGTTGACCGGCCATCACCCGGGAACCCCACCACTGACTGTTGTTTCGAATGCGGGGCAGCTGGCAGAAGAACCTTTCTTGGATAGAACTGCCCGTAACTTGGCGTAAACAAGGAAATCAAGAGCCAATTGGAATCGCGATGGTACCTCCCGCCTTGTGCGGGATCGCGAATGATCAGGTTCTTTTTTGTTTGGAAGAAATAATTAAATTAAGTCATAGTAAAAATGTTCAAACCGCTCGATCCAAAACCAGAATTTCCAAAATTAGAAGAAGAAGTTTTAAAATTTTGGGAAGACAATCAGATCTTCAAACAGACGCTCAAGGCGACAAAAGACAAGCCGAGATTTGTGTTCTTTGAAGGACCGCCCACGGCCAATGCCAAGCCGGGCATTCACCACATCGAGGCGCGCGCCTTCAAGGACCTGATTCCGCGTTTTCAAACCATGCGCGGCAAGTTCGTGTTGCGCAAGGCTGGCTGGGACACGCACGGGCTTCCGGTCGAACTGCAGGTTGAAAAGCAGCTTGGCATTTCCGGCAAAAAACAGATCGAATCCATCAAGCCGACCGTCCAGGAAAGCATCATCGAGTTCAACCGGCTATGCAAATCATCGGTTTGGCAATACAAGGAAGAATGGGAAAAGCTGACCCACCGCATGGGCTTTTGGGTGGACATGGACGACCCTTACGTGACTTACCATAATTCCTATATTGAAACCGTGTGGTATTTGTTGAAACAAATTTGGGACAAGGATTTGATCTATCTTGGACACAAGGTCGTACACTATTGCCCGCGCTGCGAAACCCCGCTTTCAACCCACGAAGTGGCTCAAGGCTACAAGAAGGTCAAGGAAACTTCGGTCTACATCAAGTTCGAACTAAAGGACCAACCCAAGACTTATATCCTTTCCTGGACGACCACGCCGTGGACGCTTCCCGGCAACATCGCTTTGGCTGTCTCCGCTGACATCACTTACGTTAAGGTCAAATCGGGCGACGAAATTTGGATCTTGGCCAAGGATCGTCTGTCTGCGATCTCCGAATATCAATTTGAAGTCCTGGAAGAATTCAAGGGCTCGTCTTTGGTCGGACTTGAATACCGGCCGCTGTTCGAGATCAAACCGCTGCAGTCGGAAAAATCGTACAAAGTTTATCCGGCGGATTTCGTGACCACGACCGACGGCACGGGGGTCGTGCATACTGCGGTCATGTACGGCGAAGAAGACTATCAGCTCGGCGAAAAGATCGGCTTGCCTAAAGTTCATACGGTCAATGAACAGGGCCGGTTCTTTGATTTTGTGCCCGCGGACCTGGCCGGGGATTTTGTTAAGGACGAAAAGACCGAACACAAGATCATCGATTATCTTAAAGAACACAATATTCTTTTAAAGACCGAAGCCTACGAACACGACTATCCTTTCTGCTGGCGCTGCGGCACGCCGCTTTTGTACTACGCCCGGAACTCGTGGTTTATAAGAATGAGCAAGCTCAGTGAAAAGTTGCTGGCCAACAACGAGAAGGTCAATTGGGTGCCGGATTACATCAAACGCGGCCGGTTCGGCGAATGGCTCAAGGACATCAAAGACTGGGCGATTTCGCGCGAACGCTACTGGGGCACGCCGCTCCCGATCTGGGAATGCAATTCGTGCCACAATTACCAGATCGTGGGCAGCATTGCGGAAATGAATCTCAACTCCAACCTGTTCTATTTCGCGCGCCACGGTTTTGCGGCAAGCAATGAACTGAACATTGCCAGCAATTATCCCGAGAAGGTCGAGAGGGACCTCACGGAACGCGGCGTGAAGGAAGCGGAAGGTTTGGCGCTTAAGCTTAAGGAGCGCGGCGGAATCGACATGATCTACGCTTCGGATTTGTTGCGCACCAAACACACGGCTGAGATCGTGGGCAAAATCCTTGGCGTTCCCGTGGCGTTCGACGAACGGCTGCGCGAATACAACATGGGGATCTACAACGGCCGGCCGGTCGATGAACTGATGACGGGCTCGCCCGAAAAGGACCGCTGGACTATAGCACCTCAAGGCGGCGAGACCTATGAACAGCTGCAGCAGCGGGCGTTGAGCTTCGTAAAGGATTTAAACGGCAAGCTGAAGAACAAACGGGTATTGGTGGTCACTCACGGCGACTTGATTTGGCTTTTGAAGCAGTATTATGAGATGGGCAGGGATTATCCGAATTTCGGCGACTTTTTCGAGGTTTATTTGAGCCTGCCTGACCTTCACCGGCCTTACATTGATGAAGTCAAATTGAAGTGCGAAAAGTGCGGCGGCGAATCCTCGCGCGTGCCGGCCGTGCTCGATGTCTGGTTCGATTCGGGAGCCATGCCGTTTGCGCAATGGCACTATCCGTTCGAAAACCAGGACAAGATCAACGGGCCCAACCAGCAGTTCCCGGCAGATTTCATTTCCGAGGCCATTGATCAGACCCGCGGCTGGTTCTACACTCTGCTCGCGATCTCGACCCTTCTTGATAAAGGACCGGCTTATTTGAACGTCATCAACCTCGGGCATCTTCAGGACGAAAAAGGCCAGAAGATGAGCAAGTCAAAAGGCAACGTCATTGATCCCTGGAAAGTCATCAACGTGCAGGGGATAGACGCTTTGCGCTGGTACATGTACTCGGTGAACCAGCCCGGTGACTCGAAACTTTTTGCGATCAAGGATTTGGATTTGATCGTCCGAAAATATTTCCTGACCCTTTGGAACGTTTTAAGCTTCTTTGCGACCTATGCCAACTTCGACAACTGGACCCAAGACTCCAAAAAGGAAAAAGGGTCGGTCATGGACGAATGGATTCTCTTGAGGCTTCAGCAGCTGACGAATTTGGTCACGGAAAGCCTCGATTCCTTCGACGTCTTTAAGGCCAGCCGGGCGATCGAACAGTTTATTCTCGAGCTGTCCACGTGGTATGTCAGGCGTTCAAGGACGACCAAAGGCCCGGCCGTTTACCAGACTCTCTATCAAGTGCTGAAAACTTTGTCGCAGCTGATTGCGCCCTTCCTTCCCTTCCTGTCGGAAACGATCTGGCAAGAGCTTCGAAAGCAAACCGATGAGGAATCGGTGCACTTAAGTTCGTGGCCTAAGACAAGGGAACTTTCTTCGGACGAGCTGAAACTTCTTTCGGATATGGAACTGGCCCAGAAGATCGTGGAGCAAACGCACGCTCAGCGCAAGGCCGCGGCTATTAAGGTCAGGCAGCCGTTAAGCAAACTGTCGTACAAAACTTTATCCGGATCCGCTTTGCCCCAAGAATTGGAAGCGGTCGTCTCCGACGAGGTCAATGTCAAAACTTTGGAATTCTCAGGCAAGGGCGGGGCTGAATCCGTCAGCCTCGACGTTTCCATTACCGACGAACTTAAAGTCGAAGGATTGGCGCGCGAACTCGAGCGACTGGTGCAGGATTTGCGCAAGAAAACCGGGCTAAAGGTTGGCGAAACCGTTAATTTGTCATATGATACAGCTGACCAAAACTTAAGTCTGGCCATGGCTTTATTCGACAAAGAAAAGACCTTTGTCCATAAGGTCAGCAAGGAAAAAACCGAGGCGGAACCGGTTCAAATTGACGGTTCTTCGATCTCGATAACCATCACCAGGACATGAGATACAGGAAGCTGACTGGTATTATCCTTCGGAAACAAAATTACAGGGAAGCTGATCAGATCGCGACCATTTTTTCGAGGGAGGCGGGCAAGGTCAGGATTTTGGCCAGAGGGATCAGGCTTGCCAAAAGCAAGCTTTCAGGTTCTTTTCAGGATTTGACCTTGATATCCTTTGAGGCCACCGGGAGGGATATGCTGCCGACTCTTATTTCCTCCAAGACCGTCAAGCCTTTCCTTAAGATCAAACATGATCTGTCCAAGACGGCCGCGGCATTCTACGCGGCGGAACTTATGGTCAAGCTGACCGCGGACGAGCAGGCTAATGTCGTGGCCTTCGACCATCTCATCCAATTTTTGACCGCTTTAGAATCCCGCGACCTTTCCGAAAACCAATTGTTCGCCACGATCGACAGCTATTCCTTGAAGCTCTTAAGCTCCCTGGGTTTCTCGATCAGGCATGTCAGGAGCGACTGGCAGCTGCCTCAAAACTTAAAAGATCTGCTGACGCAGATCGAAAAAGACGACTTCCTCGACGACCAGGATCTCATCAGTGGCAAGTCCGACATAAGGAAGCTCCACAAGGCCGTTAATGAGTTCGTGGAATACATCATTGAACGCCACCTAAATTCCCAAAAATTCTTAACTTCAATTAAATAATGCAAATTGAGACCGAGCCGATCTTTGACGAAAACAACAACGACCAGGGTGAAGTCAGGTCGCTGTCGGAATTAACGCCGCGCAAGCGCCCCAAGCGTCCAAGCTTTATGGGGAAAAAAGTCACGCTGATCATTCTCATCGGACTCTTGCTTGCCGTTTTAAGCACGGGACTTTGGTACGTTTTGAAGCAGCGCGTCGGCCGCGATCCTCTTTCCAACAAAGTCGAGGTGGTAATCCAGGCGCCGGACAAGCTTCCTTCCGGCAACGAGATCCAGTACACAGTCACTTACGCCAACAATGAAAAATCGGACATCAAGGATGCCACGCTGCTTTTATATTATCCGTCTAACTTCCGCTATAGGTCGTCCGAGCCGCAGGCCCAAAACGCCAACGGCCAATCGTTTTCAATTCCGATTTTAAAGAAAGGCGAACAAGGACAAGTGAAGGTCACAGGCGAACTGATCGGCAAGGTCGGAGACCGCAAAGAGATTAAAGCCAGTTTGCGTTATCGTTTGGCCAATTTCAATTCCGATTTCTCGGCTGATGTCAGCTTCACCACGGAATTGATCGCCGCTCGCCTTAATTTTGAGATCTCAGGAGCAGTTGAGGTGACTGACGGCCAGGATTCGGGTTTTTCCGTGAATTATTCGAATATTTCCGGACAAGACCTGAACGATTTGGCGGTAAAGCTGACTTATCCACAAGGTTTTTCCTTTATTACTTCCACTCCGCCGGCTTCCAGAAACAACGACACCTGGCTTTTGGGGGACTTAAAGAACGGTACATCGGGGAAGATAGACATCAGCGGAACCTTTACCGGCGATCCTCAGCAGGAGCGGCCGGTAGTGGCTGAATTGGGGATGATGATCAACAATAATTTCGCCACTCAAATCAGCAAGACTGTCGCGTTTAAGATCGTTCCTTCGCCCTTAAGCCTGGTCCAGCAAACCACGCCGAAGGATTTCTCCGGGCTTGGCGGGAACATCAGTTATAAATTGAATTATACGAACAACGGCTCGGTACCCCTAAGCAATGTTATTGTGAGCGTGGTTCTGACCGGCCCGGCAATTGATTTTGCCAAATTGAAGATCGAAGACGCGATTGTTTCCGGCAACAAGTTCACCTGGAAATCCGCAACCGTCAATGACCTGGCGCTTTTGCAGCCCAATGAAAGCGGAAGCATTTCGTTTACCGTCCCGATCAAAGGCACTTTGACCTCGAACCTTGCCAACCTTTCGGTTAAAAGCGAAGCCACGGTTTCGTGCAAAGAGATATTGAGCCCGGTGCACGCCCAGCCTTCCGAGATCAAGATCGAAAGCAAGTTGGGTATCACGTCGAGCGTCAAATATGTCAGCGGGTCTTGGCCGATGAGGCCGGGGCAATCCACGATTTTTTCGGTTTCGCTCATGGTCAACAATATGAGCAACGAAGTGGAAGATGTGCTCGTCGTGGGGTCGGTCCCGCTCTCCGACTCCGCCTGGACGGACGTAATCCAGCCTGAGTCGGAAAAGCCGCAGATCGAATTTGATCCGGGCTCAAACAAGTTCAGATGGGAAGCGGGCAAGATCGCGCCGTTTGCGGGCCGCTTCAATACTCCGGCCAAGATCGTGACGTTCCAGCTTGCGGTCGTGCCAAACGAATCGGATGTTCATAATCCAATCGCTCTCTTAAAGGACGTGCAGGGCTCCGGCAATGATACTTATGTTGGCCACGAACTTCAAACCAACATTCTGCAGGTATCCACCAAGGATGTAGGAAACCAACAGGGCACGGTGGCCGAATAAAGATTAATAAAAAAATAAAGCCCCGGCTGAAATGCCGGGGCTTTTATTTAATAAAGTTTGCGAGTGCAGAAAATCATTTGAATTTATCACGACAAAAAATTAGGCATAAAAATATCTAAATAAATAATCAAATAAAAACCCCGGGAAAGTCCGGGGCTTATTGCGGGAAAGATTTAGGGCTTCACGTAACTTAGGGGATTTACCCTGCCGCCGTTCTTTAAGATCTCGAAGTGGAGGTGGATGCCGGTAACTCCTCTGACACGGCCGCTGCGGCCCTGTTTTGCGATAATCTGGCCCT
Organism: Acidobacteriaceae bacterium; assembly: GCA_050258715.1. GTDB lineage: Bacteria > Patescibacteriota > Doudnabacteria > UBA920 > O2-02-FULL-48-8 > JBLMZH01. The sequence continues at coordinate 13,333 of JBLMZH010000016.1, read as the reverse complement.
TTACGACCTTATCGCCAGCACTGACATAGAGCTCTGAGGCGTGCCCGTAGCGGGTTTTATAGCCGTTCCCATGGTTTATGACGATGGTGTTGCCGTAGCCGGTTTGATACCCGGAAATTTCCACGAACCCGTCAGCTGAAGCGTAAATGGGAACCATTTGGCTGTTTGAAATATCGATGCCGGTGTGGCGGCTGGAATAACCTTGGGTGATGTTGCGGGTGGTGGTCGGCCAGATGAATCCTAAGGCCGCTGCCACGAAATCAGCGGGAGCGGACGCCACTCTTAGAGCAATCTTGTTGGAAGAATCTTTTACAATGCTGGTCGGCTTGGTCGGCATGTCAACTTTGGCCATCGGAACCACAAGTACGTCTCCGACAAGAATATCGTCCGGCAACTCAATGTCGTTGACATCCATCAGGTCTTCTTCGTTGACCTTATACTTTGCGGCGATGCTCTCGATTGTTTCTCCGGCCTTGACCGTATGGGAAACGCCAGTGGTTGCAAGAATGGTCAATTTGTCTCCCGGCCTGATCGTGGCGGTTGCGCCCAAATTGTTCTCGATCATGATCGTCTGCGGAGAAACGCCGAAGTTCGAAGCGATGCTGACAATGGAGTCGCCCGGCACAACCTGGTATTCGGTGCGGCCATGCCGCAGGTAGTTGTTCGTATCCGCCGGGCTGGTTTTGACGATGACGTCGTCCTGAATCGTGGTCGGGTTGGTTGTTTGCGGTTTGGTGACTGAAGAGGCGAGGACAATACCTGAGAACGGCGAGGAAGAAAGCGCTCCGGAAAACCAGTGGTCAGTGCGGGCCAGAAGAGTCGAGGTGTTCGAGCGCGAAAGCAAAGTTTGATTAATCGCCGGGTTCTGTTTCAGAAAAGAAAAAATCACGCTCTGGTCTTTGTTATCTGGCAATCCGGCGTGATTTATGAGGTTGAAGTTTATGAAGACCGCGAAGATAGCGGTAGAAGCCAACATCAGCTCAAGGCTGAAGCGGCCGACGTAATCCCTAATCGAAAGCGGCAAAAGCGTGCGCGTATGGAGCGCCTTGAATGGGTGAATGCTGAGCTTGCTTTTCGCTTTCCAATTCTGGGAAACTTTGGAAAAATTGGGAGTAAATTTTTTCTTTAAGGGCTGTTTTTCGACTTTTACGACCGTTTCCAGCGTTTGCCCTAAGACCGATTTGATGGCTTGTATAACTGCTCCTTATTCATACCCGTTGGTTCCTTTCAGCGCGAATATCCTCCAAAATCAGTGCGCGATCGGACTTTTCGGGGTTAATGAATAAAAATAGAGACCTTATCTTTTCGTGCTTACGATTTTATCAAAATAGACCTTTTTCGTCAACAGATTTAGAGGTCCGATTGTGCATTAATCCGGAAAACAGGCTTGTTAAGCAATTAATTTTAACCTTAATATCCACAAATTGATCAAAAGCGCGACAAACGATGACAATCTAGTATAATGAGTTTATGAAAACTGAAAAGGGTTTGAATAAACAGCAGTTGGAAGCGGTAACGGCGCCATTGGGGCCGGTTTTGATTTTAGCGGGAGCGGGAAGCGGCAAGACAAAGGCGCTGACCATGCGGATCGTCTATCTTATTCATAAACTAAAGATAGCGCCGGAAAATATTTTGGCCGTGACCTTCACCAACAAAGCCGCAGGAGAAATGAAGGAAAGGATCATCAGGCTTTTGGAAAAACGCCGGGCAGAATTGCCGGTGATGGGCACGTTCCATTCAATAGGAGTCAGAATCCTGCGCGCGGACGGAAGGAAGCTCGGGCTTATGCCTGACTTTGTCATTTACGACAGCGACGACCAGGAGAGTTTGCTTAAACAGGTTTTGGCCGAGCAGAAGATCGATCCGACCAGGTACAAGCCTTCGCTGTTTGCGCATATCATTGACCGGGCAAAGAACGCTTTGGAAGGGCCGGAAGATATTGACGAGGAGAATAAAAATTTCGGGCGGATGGCGCGAAGCGTCTACAAGCGCTATCAGGAATTGCTGTTGTCAAACAACGCGGCGGACTTCGGAGACCTCGTCATGATGCCGGTGATGCTGTTTAAGAAATTTCCCGAGGTCCTGGAAAAATATCAGGACAAATGGAAGTACGTTCTGATCGACGAATACCAGGATACGAATCACGCGCAATACGAGTTCACGAATCTTTTGGCCAAGAAGCACCAGAATCTCTTTGTGGTCGGCGACGACGCCCAGGCCATTTACGGTTTTCGCGGCGCGAACCTTCAGAACATTTTAGATTTTGAAAAGGATTATCCCAAAGCCAAGATCATCCGCCTCGAACAAAACTACCGCTCGACCGCCCCGATTCTGTCCATCGCCGAGAAGGTGATCGCGCTTTCTCCCAAGCAGCACAAAAAAAGTTTATGGACCGAAAACACCGAAGGCAGCCGGCCGCAGCTTTACCGGGCCGCGGACGAAATGGCCGAAGCCTGGTTCGTGGCCAAAAAAATCATCGAACACCAGGACGGCGGCGATGACAGCCAGCTGAAATACGTCAGCGAAGACGAAGGCATTTTAAGCCGGATCATGCGCCAATCCGCGTTTCGTCCGTCGTATAAGCTTCGAAACCGCAAAGGGTTGAGCAATTTTGCCATCCTTTACCGCACCCACGCCCAGTCCCGCGCCTTGGAAGAAGTCATGATCGAATCGAGCATTCCTTACCAGATCGTGGGGGGCTTGAAATTCTACGAACGCCGCGAAATAAAGGACATTCTCTCGCTTTTGCGTCTCCTCGTTAACCCTGCCGATATTGTGGGGTTGAAGCGGGTGATCAATGTTCCGCCCCGGGGGATCGGGCCCAAGACTTTTAATTTGCTTAAGGATTGCCTGCTGGATAAGGATGAGCAGGCTCTGGCAAAGTTGGTTGCCGCCAAGCCCCAGGTCAGGGATTTTTTTGAGACCATGGATACTTTAAAGAAGCTGGAAGAAGACGCTCAGCTTACCGAAGTCATGCGGAAGGCGATCCAGATGACCGGGTACGAGCGGTACTTGCGCGACGGAACCGAACAAGGCGAGAGTCGGTGGGAGAACGTTCAGGAATTGTTTAACGTCGGGGCCGTGTTCAATAAATTTCCGTGGAAGGAAGGGCTGACGAAATTTTTGGAGGAAGTGGCGCTGATGACGAACGTGGACGAAATGAAAGACGATCCGGACAAGGTCACGCTCATGACGCTGCATCAGGCCAAGGGACTCGAATTCGAAACCGTATTTTTGGTCGGGCTTGAGGAAGGGCTGCTGCCGCACGCCAGATCGATTTTCGAATCAAGCGACATTTCGGAAGAGGTCAGACTGGCGTATGTCGGAATTACCCGGGCGCGCAAACGCCTCTACCTTATACATGCCATGTCCCGGAAACAGTTTGGCATGAGGAATGCCAGCGTGCCGTCAAGAATTTTGAAAGCAATCCCGGAAGAGCTTTTGGACATAGTTGAGTACAGCTATTAAAATAAAGCCAATTTTTATTCCATGCATTCGCCCGAAGAAATTAAACAGATTTTAAAAGCCAGCAAGTTCCGGCCCAAAGATTATATGGGTCAGAATTTTTTGGTCGATCAGGACGTTTTAGACAGAATCGTTTCGGCCGCTGATCTGAAACCATCAGACGAAGTGTTGGAAGTCGGGCCGGGCCTGGGAGTTTTGACATCTGAACTTGTAAAAAAATGTTCGAAGGTAGTGGCGGTTGAAAAAGACCGGCGGTTCTTCGGGCTGATCAAGCGCCAGTTCAAGCATCAAAAAAACCTGGATCTTGTTAACGCCGACATCCTGAGGTTCAACATTGGCGAAAGTTTTGGCAAATCGTTTAAGGTCGTGGCAAACATTCCTTACTATTTGACGTCCAAATTTATCTCGCTGCTTTTGACCCTTAGGAAAAAACCGGAATCGATCGTGGTTTTGGTGCAAAAGGAAGTGGCGGAGCGCGCAGCGGCAAAACCCGGCGATCTTTCGGTTTTGGGGCTTTCCGTCCAATTTTTCGCAGACCCCGAGATAATAGGCCTAGTTAAGCCGGGCAGCTTTTGGCCTATGCCAAAAGTCGACTCGGCGATTTTAAAGATCGTCCCCAAACCGAAGTTTCCTTCGGTTGACGAAAAGATGTTCTTTTGGGTGCTTAAGGCTGCGTTTGCAGGAAAAAGAAAGCAGCTTCACAACAGTCTAAGCAACAACCTTCATGTTCCCGAAGATGAGGTGCTGAAAAAATTGAGCGCTTCAGGCATAGATCCTGTATTGCGGCCGCAGCAACTGACTTTAAGCGACTGGGTCCGTCTTTCCGAACAGTTTATAAGCAAATAAAAAAAACGGGCCTCGACGGCCCGTTTTCTGAAAAAGTCATTTTACGAGAAGCAGCAAAAGCATGACGCCGATGCCGAGGACAAAGGCAACCAAGGGGCTTAAGCTGTGCTCCTTTTGTTTTTGGATGTGGGGGATGAGGTCAACCATTGATACGTAGAAGAAAGAGCCGATGGCCAAACAAGCCAGGATGGTAAGAGAATTTTCGTTTTCCTTAAAAGTTAAGGCCACGATCGTTCCGGCTATCGCGGTGAGGGCGGTATAGAAATTATAAAGGATGGCTTTTTTGGGAGTGAATCCGCCGTAAACCAAAACCGCGAAATCGCCGATCTCCTGCGGAATCTCATGAAGGATGACGGCAATGGTCGTCGCGATCCCGAGGTTGATATCAATGGCATAGGTGCCGGCAATGATCAGGCCGTCGATGAAGTTATGAACGCCGTCTCCAACCAAGTTGGTGTAAACGAAGGGATGGGTCGAGTGGTCCTCCTGATTGCCTTCGCCGTGATGGTGGTGCCAGTATAAGAACTTTTCAAGGATAAAAAAGATAAGGACCGCTCCCAAAATGACCAGAGAACTGCGAAGGTTCAGCTGTCCTTTGCCGGCGAGCTCCGGAAGCAGGTGAATAAACGCGTCGCCGAGCATGGCTCCGGCGGCAAAGCTCACCAAAAAATAAAGAACCTTGCGGCGGAAGAACGCGGCGGAATTGAGGGTGGCGAGGCCGATTAAGGAGATGGCGCTGACAGCAATCACGCTAATCAGCGAAAATAGGATGACTTGCATGAGTTAAGTATAGCAAATACCGAAATTGTCCGCATTTTAAGATTTTGAGAAATGACGGAAAAAAGGTATAATTATTCAAGCAAAACCAATTGCCCTCGTAGTTCAATGGATAGAACTCCGGACTTCTAAGCCGGATATGGGGGTTCGATTCCCTCCGGGGGCACCAGAAAATTAAAAGAGGCCGAGAGAATTTATTTATTAATTTAAGAAAAATGAATCACAAAAAACTTTTGCTTTCAGGTTTTGTTTCATCCGCTCTGGTCGTTCTTTATACATTATTACTTTCGATGTTTTTCAATAATGCAGAACGGTGGTTCGGACAAATGGACAATAAGTTTCTTGATCCGGTTTTGTTTTTGTTATTGTTTGTGCTTTCAGCGGCGATCGTAGGGATGCTGGTTATTGGCCGCCCGACCATGATGTATCTAAACGGAGAAAAGAAGGAAGGTGTTGTTTTGTTTTCTTACACCATAGGTTGGATGATAATCGGCCTGGCTGTGATCATCCTCATCCTCCTCTAAAAGATAGAAATATTAAATCCCGGGAAATATCCCGGGATTTTTGTATACATTCGTTTTGTTCGATCGGACAAAACGAAGAAGTAATTTTATATCAGGCTGCTGTTGCGGACAAGCGGGAGTTTTTCACGAAAGCGTTAATTAAAAGAGAAACCAAGGCGCCGATTAAAGCTCCAGCCAGGACATCCGACGGATAGTGATGCCCCATGTAAATCCGGTCCAGCGCAACGAGAAAAGCAAAAGCCAAAACCAAATAGGTTTGGATTTTTCTGGGGAAAAGCAAAACGAATATCATAGCTACGGCAAATGCCGTGCCAGTTTGGCCGGAAGGGAAGGAAAAACTGCCGGGGGAATTCGGCACGTAATTAACGTCCACTAAGGCCTTAAACGGCCGTACCCGGTCGAAAAAATTTTTTAAAATAAGGTCTGTGACAATATAAGTTACAAGAGACGATCCGGCAGCAAGGACTGCCAGTTTTTTATAATCCTTCAGCAAAAAAAGGAAAATAAAAAAAGGATAGTAGATCAACCCGCCCAAGGTCGCGTAATGAACGATCTGCGAAAACAAATTTAAAAAGGCCGGGTGCGGCAGGTGGTTGATGGCATAAAAAATCGCAATGTCCAACTGGAGCATTTATTTGAAGGTGATCTTAACGATCTCCGAAACCGTTCCGACTCTCATGGCCGGGCCAAAAGTTCCAGCACCGCTGCTCGTGATGACCTGCAGTTTGCCGTGGCTCTTGAAACCGTAATCGTACCCTCTGTAGACTAAGCATGAAAGCAGGCCGCCGGGGAAAATTTGGCCGCGGTGAGTGTGCCCTGAGATCTGCAATGATATTCCTTCCTTCTCGCTGATATCCAAAGCGCTCGGAACGTGCTTGAGCAAAATCGCGGGTTTTGTTTTGTCCACGTCGATGCTGTCCATTTCCGCCTGAAAGTCCTTGCGGCTGTTGGTGGCGTGAAAGTCAACGCCAACGAGCTGCATCCCGTGCACGTCGATCTTTTCGTTGTTTAAAATTCGAATTCCGGAAAGGTCCAAGGCTTCAATGTATTGATTGTGGTCGTAATCGTCCGCGAACTCCTCGTGGTTTCCGGTAATGAAGTATGTGCCCCACTTGGCGTTGATTTTTTTAAGTTTATCCGCGAGCTTGAAGCTGTCCACGGCCAGGCCGTCAAAATAATCGCCGCCTAAGAAAACAATATCCGGTTGAAGCTCGTTGGTGCGGTCAATGATTTCGTCTGCGTACTTGTCGTTATTGACCTGGCCTAAGTGCACGTCGGAAACCCAAACCGCAGTCTTGCCTTGCCATTCTTGGGGGAGGTTCGGAATCGCGACTTCAAATTCGGTGGTCCGCAAATTTCTGGCGTTGATCATCCCATAAATTCCCACGACCACGGCCAGACCATACAAAATACCCGTGACCCACTTCATGGCGCTGGGGTCGCGGGTAAAGGCGTAAATGATCCAGGCAAGGCACGAGGCGATGAAGAAATAGGCGAAGAACCCCGACCAGTTGCCGATCAATTTGTATAAAGCTTGGGAGAAGCCGTTAAAGTATCGGGAGGAAATCAGGCTGGCCAAGACTATGCTCAGGCTCAAAGTTACGAGAGTAATAAGCAGGGTCCTTCTCAGCCAAACGGACTGGATATCGAAAAAACGCACGGAAGTCCTGTAAATGAACCAATGAAACAGAACAAAGATGGAGGTAACCAGGACTATCCCCAGGGAAATGAAAAAGTATTTCATGGCCTAATTATAGCGTAAAAAAACGAAAGGCGTGCTGATTTGCATCTGCACGCCTTTTTGGCCGGCTAGACAGCCGTTTCTAGGAGTTCTTCAGCGCGAACGCGCCGGAAGCGGTCTGTCTGAGGAAGCCTTGCTCGAGAAGGTGCTGGGACACTGAAGCCCAAGTGTCTTCCTTTATCCCGCACAGCCGCTGGGCCTGTGCAGCCGTGAGCTTCAAGCACGGCATCTCCGTGAATTCGCCCCGGACCCGCTGCAGCACCCGTTCGAAAGGCTCCCTGACAACCTCGCCTGCGATCATTCTTCCTCCTTGCTTTTGCCTTGGTTAACTGGCAAGAAATAATAACACATATTTTGGCTTATGTAAAGGCTTAATTGACTTAGGGACGCGTTGGAGCTATAATAGTGGCGAATTGAATAATTCCTCCTGACACAGCAGGAGCAGCCATCTCTTACCTCCTGTGTAAGAGTTTTTTGAACCTCAATTTATTGCTGTAGGAAAAGAGTTCATCTCGCCGAAGCTTTTTGTGTGCAGGCGGATAAACTGATGCTCGCGCTGAAGCGCTAGACTCATCACTAAGCGTGGTGCCTGTAGTTCAACGGTAGAACGCCGCTCTGTGGAAGCGGTCACGAGGGTTCAACTCCCTTCAGGCACCCCAGAACCTCAAACGTTCTGTCCCGTTTGAGAACGTCTAACGTTCTTGACGGGACTGAACGATTCTATATCAAAAACCAGCTCTTGATGAGCTGGTTTTTGTAATGTATGCTTGGATCTTATTTTTAATGATTTGTTCCGAACGTCTGACGTTCGGACGATTGATGTTGAATAGATGTCTAAGTATTACGTATACATATTATTGAGCAGTGCTGATAAGAGATTGTATATCGGTTTTACGACTAATTTAAAACAACGTCTTCAACAGCATGCTCGCGGAGAAGTGACGTCAACAAAAAGCCGAAGATTTCTCCGGTTAATTCACTATGAGTACTTTATTAATAAAGAAGATGCAAAAGCCAGAGAAACTTTTTTAAAAAGTGGTTATGGACATGAACAGTTGAAGGCGATTCTTAAAAGAACTTTGTATTGACGTTTGTCGCTGCCCAGGACGACGAAGCGAGCAGCGCGAGCGAGGAGACAACTCCCTTCAGTCTGACCATTAGCTTAGGCTGGTGTTTTTTGTTATCATAAAAGTACAAGCAAAACTTATGGAAACAAACCTAGAAAACAGCTTTAAGCCAAAAAATGACTGGCTGATGAGGCATAAATTGTTGTTATTTACAGTAACGGGTGTTTTTATCCTTGCTGGCATTGTTTTCCAGATCCAGCTTAGGTCCTATTGGAAGAATTATAAATACGAACCGCCGGTTAATGTTGGTGAACAAAAGTCAGGATCGAAAGCAGAATGGAAAATTTATAGAAGTGAGGAACATAATTTTGAATTTCAATATCCTCCGGACTGGAAGTTAAAAACCGGAGAGGATATTATTGCTTACCAATCGGAAAATAACGAACCTCCTTCGATAGACAATAATATATTCATGATATCTTTTACGCCAGGGGAAACCTGGGGCATGTGTGATGGTTATATAAAAGAACGAATTAACTTCATGAACATAGAAGACTTTGGGTATCGGTGTGAGACTTCAGATACTAAACAAACCTATGGCTGGATGATTTTTCCCTCAAAACTTCGTACCAAGGTGGGTAGTGGGGCGATTTTTGGATTCGCTAAGGTCAGGAATAAAACTTTCTATTGTCCTGAAGATTGCTCAGTCGGGGCAGATTTTGAAGTAAAGGGCACGGTTAATGGCAGCGATCTAGAGTTGGTTAAGAAAGTCATGTCAACCTTTCGTTATACAAACACCAACTCAATTAGGGGATATAATGAGTATAATGCTAAAGGTACAACTTTAACCAAGACGAATGAAGATCAAAGACGGGCCTACTAGATTGTAATCTTGCGAACAAGTGAAGGCTAGAGAAACGCAAATAGAAACCCCGGCTGAAACGGCCGGGGAGTTTTATTTCGTTTATTTTAACCAATGGTTTTTTTCCGATGCTCGCGCTCGAATACTTCTTCGATTCTTTGAATTACTTCGTCAGTAGTGTGGTTCGCCTTGACCATGAATTGCTTGATCGAATATTTTGAAGCTCTTAGGATGTCGCTTTTTTCGTAAAGGTTGGTGATGACAACCACGGGCGTGTCGCTGTGATGCGGACTGGGATAGGCCCGCATTGTCTTTAAAAGTTGAAACCCATCTATCTCGGGCAGGAGAATGTCCAGAAGCACTAAATCGGGTTGCTCTTTTATCCAAAGCTCTTTTGCCTTGTTGCCGTCTACCGCCTCAATTACTATGAACCCTTTAGCCTTTAACGCATCAGAGAAAACTTCTCTGACTTTATCTTCATCTTCCACTATCAGTATCTTATGTTTTCGGTCAGAAGGCATATGTGTTGGGGGAGTTTAATAATCGTCCCGCTGATTTAATTAAACCATATAAATTTTGTTTTAGCCAGGTTGGACAAAAGAGAGACAATATGATATAATAACAATGAAATAAGTCGGATTTCCGAAACAAAAAACAAAACAAAACTTAATAATGCCAAAAGGAAGAGGATTTCTCTGTTTTGTCCGATTATTTTTGGGCAAGGCTTCAATAAAAAATAGCGATTTAAGAATTCCTTTCGCTATTTTATTATCTTTTTCGCTTCTAATAAGCGATTTTTCGTTATGGATACCGAAAGCTACTGAAGCCGTATCGGTTGTTTTTGACAAAGGAGAGGAAAATGCCGGCGAAAAACCGAAATTGACTCTGCCGTTCGTGGAAAATATCGGCCAATTCGCGAATAAAGACCTCAAGTTTTATGTCAACACCCAAAAGGCCACAGTGTCGGTCACGGAAGACGGAATTTCGTACGCTGTCAGGCCTGGAAACGAGAGGTCTGAATCGAAAGAAGGCTTGGATAAATTGCAGTCAGCCTATTTTTCAGAATCGTTTGTTGCAAGCGACGGCGAGATTATCAAGGCTGTTCCGTACGGGGCAGGTTCGTCAGGGGCGGTGATATCCGCCTTTTTGGGCAACGACAAGACAAAATGGAAATCCAAAATTCCCAACTACCAGGAAGTCAAATTCGATCAGGTATGGGACAAGGTCAATGTCTCTCTCTCAGCCAGCCGCAGCAGCGTTGAAAAAATATTTGAAATAGAGCCGGGAGGGAATCCGTCGGATATTTCCATGAGCATTGACGGCTCGTTCCAGTTGAGGGACGGCAAGCTTTTTATTTCAACTCCAGCTGGCGAAGCGTACATGACTGAACCGAAGGCCTTCCAGCTTTCGGAAGATGGGACAAAGTCTTTTGTCGATGCGGTATATGACTTGAGGGCCGGATCAATTTACGGCTTTGCGGTTTTCGATTATGACCGCTCAAAAACTTTGATCATTGATCCGTTGCTGGGAAGCACTTTTTTGGAGGGAGCATCCAATCTTATTGACTACGCGGCAATCTCGGTTGCAGCCGACGGTTCGATTTTTGTCGCGGGAGAAACCAGAGATCCGAATTTCGATGTCACTCCCGGCGTGTGGGATTCGACTTTCAACGGCGGACTTTCAAGCGGCGATTTTGTAATCGCAAAATTCAACAGCTCGCTAACCCAGCTTCTAGCGCTAACTTACTTGGGAGGCACGAGCGACGAAACATCTTGGAACTCAACAATTGCTTTTGATGCGGCTGGCAATGTTTTTATTTCAGGAGATTCTTCGTCCGCCGATTACCCGGTAGTGACGGGCGCTTACGATGAAAGCTACAACGGCAGCAGCGATCTTGTCATATCAAAATTGAGCAGCGACCTGACTCAGCTGCTTGGTTCAACTTTCGTGGGATCAACCGGGAATGAAGACGCAGGGGGAGTGGCGGTTGACGGGCTCGGAAATGTTTATTCCGTTACCTCGGTTGCCTCGGGAGCCGGGTGCAATACATTTCCTAAAACCACTGGCGCTGCTTTTGAAACTTGCGACTTGGCCACGACCAATTCGGGAGTGGTTAAGCTGAACAACGATCTGACAACTTTTTTGGCCGGGACTTATATGCACGGCGAAGAAGCCACTGCCATCGCTTTGGATTCAACCGGTAATATATTCATTACCGGAGTTGTCACGAGCAATTTGCTTTACACCACCGCCCTAGCATTCGATAAAACGTTCGGCGGCTATTATGACGTCGGGGTCACCAAGATCAATAGCGACATGACTTCGATCCTCGCATCCACCTATCTGGGAGGAAATCACTACGAGAATCCGGCAAAGTGGTCGCAAAACGCCCTTGCCATTGATTCGAATGACAACGTCTTTGTCGGCGGAGAAACGCAGTCAACGGATTTTCCGACCACTGTTGGGGCGTACGACAGGACTTACAGCGATTACAAAGACTCTTTTCTTACCAAGTTTGACAACACTCTTACTAATGTTTTGGCTTCCACTTATTTGGGAGGCGACGGGACGGAAGAAGGTGCTGCTATTGCCATCGATTCTTCCGATAATGTTTATTTCACAGCTTATACCGATTCTTCCAGTTTTTTTGGCGACGTTTTTTCGACCACTGCGGGAACCTATCAGGAAAACGAGCCGGGGAATGCCAATGACGGCGATCCGTTCGTAAGCAAATTTAATAACGACCTAACCAGTCTTTTGGCTTCCACATATCTTGGAGGCCCGGGTTCTTACACTTCTTATTACCAGGCCATCGCGCTTGATGCTACCAATAATGTTTATGTAGCGGGGCCTGTTGAGGATCCGAATTTCCCGACGACTGCCGGAGCTTATGACCGAACACTGGGCAGCTCTAACGGATTTTTCATTTCAAAACTTGATTCGGGATTGACAGGGTACGCGATGAACCATTTGGAGGCGGAAGCAATCAGCGACGTTGAAAGCGACGGTTTTGAAACCGGCTTTGATTCGGCGTTTTGGGACGACGCCTACTCTCCGTCCCCATATGGTGCCAATTCCGTCAGCTCGGTGTTTTACCTGCCGAGCGGCAAAATTCTGATCGGCGGAAGTTTTACTGCCTATAACAAGACCGCTGTGAGCAGGGTTGCGCGGCTGAACGCGGACGGATCACTCGATACCGCGTTTGTTCCGCCGACCATCAACAACACGGTAAATTCGCTGGGCGTTCAGTCTGACGGCAAAATAGTCATTGCCGGGGCATTTACTACCGTCGGCGCGACGAGCCGAAACAGGATTGCCCGGCTTAACGCGGACGGCAGCTTCGACGCTTCGTTTGATCCGGGCACGGGCGCAGGCAGTTCAGTTTATGAATTGGCAATCCAGTCTGACGATAAAGTCGTTGTCGCCGGCTCGTTCACCGCCTACGGCGGGACGACTATAAACAATCTCGTCAGGCTCAATTCAAACGGAAGCTTGGACGGCGGCTTTAACGCCGGAGGGACCGGCGCGGGCAGCTATGTCAACGATCTGCTTGTGCAAGGCGACGGCAAAATTGTGATCGGGGGAGCGTTTATAACTTATAACGGGACTGGCCGCAGCCGCGTTGCCAGGATCAACGCCGACGGCACTTTGGACGGAACTTTCGATCCTGGCACCGGGGCAAGCAGCACTGTTGAAACCGTCGGGATACAAAGTGACGGTAAAATTATGATCGGCGGAAGATTTTCGAGCTATGACGGAACCGGACGAAACTATATTGCAAGGATCAACGCCGACGGCACTTTGGACAACACTTTCAATCCCGGAACCGGCGCCAGCAGTTATGTTTATGACTTGCTCGTTTTGCCGGGGGACAAAACCTTAATCAGCGGCGGGTTCGCAACTTACAACGGCACTGCGCGGCCGAATTACGCAAAAATAAATACTGACGGCACTCTGGACGGAAGTTTCACTCCGGCTGTCCCGAATTTATATTCAAATGCACTGACCATCCAGACTGACAATAAATTGCTGCTGGGCGGATTCTTTACGG
>JBLMZH010000015.1:0-3376 GCA_050258715.1 Acidobacteriaceae bacterium | reverse complement strand
GCCACCAATCCTTCGATGGAGGGAGAGGCCACGGCAATGTATATTTCCAAAGAATTGAAACATCCGAAATATTCGCACGTGAAAGTGACCAGGCTCGGCCGCGGCCTGCCAATGGGCGCTGACCTTGAATATGCCGACGAATTTACCCTGATCAAAGCTTTAGAAGGCCGTCAGGAATTTTAATCCCAGAAAAATTAAAAAGCCCCGAACTTAGGGGCTTTTTTTGTTGCTTGTTTAGGCGATCTTTTCGATCTGGACCATGGTCAATTTCTGCCTGTGTCCGGTCTTGCGGCGATAGCGCGACTTGGCGCGGTATTTGAAAACCACGATCTTGTCAGCCTTTTTTTGCTCCAGAATCTTGGCCGTGACCTTAACGCCGGAAAGAAAAGGCTTCCCGATGGTAATTTTGCTTTCATCAGCCACTAATAGGACTTTATCAAAAGTCAGATTCTTGCCGGCCTCCCCTTCCAGCTTTTCAACTTCGATCTTGTCGTTAGGGCTCACCAGATATTGTTTGCCGCCGGTTTCAATTACTGCTTGCATGTTTATAGTTTGGTTAACAGCTTTAATATTTTACCCGAAATCTGCCTCCCGGTCAAGGCTCAGACAAGCAAGGCTACGGGAGGATATTGAGCTCGATCTTGTCGCCAATTTTGAGTTTGTGTCGAACAGACCAGCCGGCTGGCACTTCCAGGACCTTGTCCACGGCAGTTTGAGGCTGAAAGGTCGGCAATTTTTCTTCCGGAATTTTTGGGGCCGGGCAGTCCTTGGAAATGTCAGCAACCGTATCGCCATTGATCCAAATAATATCAATGGGGAACTTCATGTCTTTCATCCAAAAAGTGTGTCTTGATGCGCTGGCCATCAAAAACAACATTCCTTGATCGTCTGTAATTGGGTCGCGATTCGAAAGACCTTGGGATTGCTGTTCCGAAGTTCGCGCCACAGCCAAATTAAGCTTAACCCCGGAAATATTCGCGAAAGAACCGGAAAAATAGGAAATAAAAGAGCTGTTATTCTGCGGAGGGTTTTCGGCTATTGGCTGCCTTGAGCAGCCCGCAGCCAGCAGAAACAAGGCAGTAGCGAAGACAATCTTTTTCATTTTATTTTTCCTGGTCAGTCTCTTTTGGTTTGATCTTATAAACAATAAACATGGCTCCGGTTAAGGCCGCCATTACCAAGACTAGAATTCCCAGGGCAATGAGCTTACCCTTGGCCTGCAAAAACAAGGCGGTTGCTCCAAAGATTCCGGACAAGGCGTAAAGAAAAAGGACAGCCTGGGCCTCGGAAAACCCGATCTCGGTTAATCGAAAATGCAGATGCTTGCGGTCCCCTTTAAACGGCGACTGCCTGTTGAACAGCCGCTGAAGAATAACCCAGAACATGTCGAGAAGCGGAATGCCCATAACAAGAACCGCTGTGGCGATCTTCCCGCCGGAAACGATGGCCAAAATTGCCAGCATGAATCCCAAAAAAGTGCTGCCTGATTCGCCCAAAAAAATCTTGGCCGGATAAGTATTGAGGATCAAAAAGCCGAGCAGAGCCCCGCAAAAAGTAATGGCCAAAAGAGCTGTCTGAGGCTGATTGACTTCCTTGGTCAAAGACAAAGCGAACAAAACCAGAGCGGCGATTGCGGAAATTCCCGTGGCCAACCCGTCCATGCCGTCTAACAGTTTGGTCGTATAGGTCATGATCATGGTCCAGACAAAAACGATGATCCCAGAAGCCACCGGCAGCCCAAATAACATCAAGCTGTCTAAAATCAGAACGTTTCCGGTAATCGGATTATGAATACTCACGGCTTTGATGCCTGAAGAAACAATGGTCAGGGCAGCCAGGATCGGAAAAACAACCGAGTAGCTGGCCGGCAACCGGTAGCGGTCATCCAAGTAGCCGCCGATCATAAGAATCAGGCCACCCAGCCAGATGCCGATTAAGATTCTGATTGGAATATTGCCCGTCAGCAAGTAGCCCCCGAAGATCCCGATGATTGCAGTCACGATCACAAAGCTTGCGAAAATCGCCAGCCCGCCCAAGGTGGGAGTCGGAGACTTGTGAAATCGACGCTCGCTGTCCGGAACATCAACGATCCGTTTTCGAACCGCGATCCTCGACACGATAAAGGTCGCGACAAAAGAAATAAAAAACGCTAAGGCGAACGAAACAAAATAAGTCTGCTTCATGTCTGTTTTGGATTTAATTCTTTTTGAGCGTCGGCTTCCATCGCATCCTGGCTGTGCCCTTTTCTGATCTTGGGCGTGACCCAAAATTCCATATATTTTGCGAACATCAGCCGAGTCTGCGCATCAATGGCCGGCATGGACCCAAAGACTGAGGAAACGATCGGCGTAAACAGCCATTGCAAAACCATGGTAATCGTTTTCCACCGGCTGTACCCTTTTGGCCGCGGAGGCAGCAGGACCATATTGACATACATGGAGAACACCAGGAAAAATGTGGCCACGCTCATGATGAGCCGCGTCATGAACGGCAAATTGCTCGCCAAAACCGTGGTCCCAAACCTGTGTCCGCCGAATATCAACGGCAACCATCCTAATATCGCGAGCATGATCGAGGCCGTGGCCCAAAAATAATGTCCTTCCACGAGCCGCTCGGAGTAAATGAACTTTTTCCACCGGGGAATGAGTTTGTTGCGAAAGATCTCAGGGAAGATCAGAGAAATTTCTGTTACACCCCAGGCCCAGCGTTTCTTTTGCTTATACTGGGCGACCAGAGTCCCCCAATAAGTTTCTCCCAGCACCGCGTCCATGGATACGGTCGTAAACAAAGGCCAGGTCCGGTAATCGCCGTTGAAGTGCAAAAAACACTGCCAAAAAATGTGAGAGTCTTCGGGAATAATGTCCGTCCGCCAAAATCCGACATCAACCAAAGTCTTAAAGCTCATGGAGTGCGAAGAAAATGTGATCAAGCGGTCGGGTCTTGATGCTTCCACCAGCTGCCAAAAAGAGGAGGATGTGGCAATGACCCGGGCGATGGCCGGCGTGTCCCAAATGTTATTATGGAACATGGGCATGGGCTGATAGCTCGAGTTGAACGGCTTGGGAATGGTTAAAAAGTCGAAGGTTAAGTGGCTGAAATAATTCGGGTCAACTGTTGTGTCCGAATCAAAGGCGGAAACGATGACGTCTTCCAGCGGAATGCCCAGTTCGTCGATGACTTCCTTGGCCTTGCGCCCGGCAAAGGTCACGTTGGCTCCTTTGCCTTTAACTTCGCCTTCGAGTCCGTCAGGATGCTTGGTCACCAAAAATTTAAAAAATTTGTCGCCATATTCGCGGGTCAGCAACTCCCCGTTCTTCTCGGCCAGTTCTCCGGCCCGCTCTTCAGTGGCCAAAACGAAGATCATCCGGTCCTTGGG
>JBLMZH010000014.1:0-9469 GCA_050258715.1 Acidobacteriaceae bacterium | reverse complement strand
CCGGAGACAATGCTGGAATTTTGATTCGCGGTACCAAGAAAGATGAAGTTGAGCGCGGGCAAGTTCTTTGCAAGCCGGGCTCCATCACTCCGCACACTGAATTCGACGCCCAAGTCTACATCCTGACCAAGGAAGAAGGCGGGCGGCACACTCCGTTCTTTAAGGGCTCCAAGCCCCAGTTCTACATCCGGACCACTGACGTGACCGGGGAAGTCGAACTTCCGGCCGGCCAGGAAATGGTCATGCCGGGCGACACTGTCACCTTAAAGATCAAGCTCATTAGCCCGATCGCTCTCGAGGAAAAGAGCCGTTTCGCCATTCGCGAAGGTGGGCACACCGTCGGAGCCGGCAGCGTGCTAAAGATCGATAAATAAGCCATATTTCCAGCCCAGCCCCAGTTTTTCCAGACTGGGGCTGGACTTTTCCCGGGTTACCAGGAAAAACTGGGGCTGGGGAGTTGACGAATCAGGCAAAATTATATAAAATACCGAGGCTGCCATTAAGAAACCTAGCAATTAAGCAGATTTACAAGTTGAATGCCACAAGAAACTGCTGATACCGGAAGGATCCGAATCAAAATCAGGGCTTACGACCATAAGCTGATTGACCAATCAGCGCGCTCGATCGTGGAAACGGCCAAAAGGACCGGAGCCACGGTTATCGGCCCTGTCCCGCTTCCTACGGAAAAGACCAAATATACCGTGAACCGTTCGACCTTTGTTCATAAGAACGCGCGGGAACAGTTCGAAATGCGGGTCCACAAGCGGCTGATCGATATCGGAAGCCCGACCCCCAAAACCATTGACGCCTTAAGCAATCTCAATCTGCCGGCAGGCGTGGATGTAGAAATTAAGATGTAGGCAAGTTGCGCTGATCCCTTAAAGGGAGATCGACAAGGCGCCTAAGATCTTAAAAAGGTTTAAAAATCTCATAATACCCATCAATCGAATCCTCAAGAAGAACCGTTCAGGTTCTGGTTTCCGTTAGGGAACAAGGATCTAAACGGTTTTTTAATACCGCAATTATGGAAAAATTTCTGATCGCAGAAAAAATTCAAATGTCCCAGATTTTTGGCAAGGACGGATTAGTCATCCCTGTCACTATTTTGAAATCATCCGGGGCCAAGATTACTCAGATTAAAACTAATGATAAGGATAAGTACACCGCGGTTCAGGTCGGTTTTGGGAAGAAGCGAAAGCCGAACAAGGCCATGACAGGCCACCTCAAAGGCATTGGCAGTTTCCTAAAGTTGATCGAATTCAGAGTTAAGAACCCGTCCGAGTTTCAGACCGGCCAGGAGATTAAGGTTGATACTTTCGCAGTCGGAGACAAGGTTTCAGTCAGCGCCGAAATGAAAGGACGCGGTTTTGCAGGACCAGTCAAGCGCCACGGCTTTGCCGGGGCCCCGGCTTCGCACGGACACGACCACCCAAGGGCAGTAGGCTCTATCGGCGGTCGTTTTCCGCAACACGTCAGGAAAGGCAAGCGAATGGCTGGACGCATGGCCGGAGTCAGGACTGTGAAAAATTTGGAAGTCGTCGAAGTTGATCTGGAAAGGAATTTGATCGCCATTAAAGGGGCGGTTCCCGGAGCCAACGGCGGCATCGTCAAGATCGCAACCAGCAAATAAAGCCATGACCAAGACCTCAGTCTTAAACCAAGCAGGCGAAAAAGTTTCCGAACTGGATCTCAATCCAAAGATTTTCGGGCTGGAAAAGATCAAGGCTAACCTGGTCTTCGAGGCCGTGCGCGCCCAGCATAACAACGCCCGTTCATCCTCGGCTCATACCAAGAACCGCGGCGAAGTCCAAGGTTCGGGCAAGAAGCCCTGGAAGCAAAAGGGTACGGGCCGCGCCCGCGCCGGTTCTGTCCGCTCGCCGCTGTGGCGGCATGGCGGAGTCACTTTCGGACCCCGCAACGACCGCAACTTTTCCGTTAAGATCAACCGCAGCGCTTTCCGCTCAGCCGTGTTTTCAATTCTTACCGACAAGGTCAATGAAGGAAAGCTCGTAATAGTCGACAAGTTCACTGCTTTGGAAAAGACCAATCAGATGGCCAAAGCCATTGCCGCCTTCGCCGAGAAAGCGGGCTTGGGCAAAAAAATCGCCTTTATTGTGGACAAGACTGATAAGGTCATGGAACGGACTTTAAAGAATATTCCGAACAAGACCGTGCTCGTAGCCAACCGCCTTAATGTCGTTGACCTCCTGCATCATGATCTGATCGCGACCAAGGACGCGCTCGAATTAATTGAGAAGACCTACTTAAAGTAATATGGGACTTTTAGATAATTTCAGAAAAAAGGACGACCAGAAACGGCTGAAAAAGCCGAAGAGCGCTTCCAAGGCTTCCGAGAACGTTTTGGATATGGTCAAGGACGACGCCCCCAAAGAGAAGGCCGAGAAAAAAGAGGTTAAGCTCAAGGAAGACACCGGGGTCGCGCACCGCATCCTTTACAACTATCATCTTTCCGAAAAGACCAACTCGCTGTCCGGCAAGGGCGTTTATGTCTTCCGGGTCGCAAAAGAAGCCAATAAGATCGAGATCAAGAAAGCGGTTGAGAGAGTCTACGATGTGCATGTCGCCGACGTGAATGTGGTCTTAAGCAAGGGCAAGTCCAGGCGCTATGGCCGGACGTTCGGCAGAACCTCTGACTGGAAGAAGGCCATCATCACGCTGAAGGCGGGCGAGAAGATCTCGGGATTGGCAGAAGGCGTTTAACTTTAATTTCTATTTTCTAGAATCCATTTTCTAACACATGGCGATCAAAATCTACAAACCGACCAGCGCTGGGAGAAGAATCCATTCGGTGACCGACTACTCAGTGCTCAACAAGCGGGTGAAGACTCCGAAGTCTTTGATCGTTTCCCAAAAGAAGAATGCCGGCCGCAATAACCAAGGCAAGATTACCGTCAGGCACCAGGGCGGCGGACACAAACAAAGAATCAGGATCGTTGACATGCTCAGGGATAAACTGAATGTTCCGGCCAAGGTCCAGACAGTGGAATACAGCCCGACTCACAGCGCCTTTATTTCTTTGATCGCTTTCAATGACGGCGAGAAGCGCTACATTCTGGCTCCGGACGGACTGAAGGTCGGCGACAAGGTTTTGACCGCAGAAAGAACCGAGGTCAAGCCGGGTAATCGAATGATTTTAAGGAACATGCCGGTCGGAACTTTTGTTCACAATATCGAACTTTTAAGCGGCCAGGGCGGCAGAGTCGCCCGCGCCGCCGGCACTTATGCCATAATCCAAGCCAGCGAAGGCAATCACGTCATGCTCAAAATGCCTTCAGGCGAAATCAGGCGCGTGCCGGCCAACGCTTATGCGACCATCGGCCAGGTTTCCAACAACGACTGGATGTATGTCAGGTTCGGCAAGGCCGGACGCACCCGCCACCGCGGAATCAGGCCGTCCGTTCGAGGCAAGGCCATGAACCCGGTTGACCACCCGCATGGCGGAGGCGAAGGCCACAACCCGATCGGTTTGAAATATCCGAAAACTCCGTGGGGCAAGCATGCTTTGGGAGTTCGAACCCGCAACCCCAAGAAGTCGACTTCAAAGTTCATCGTTAAGAGAAGGGCGAAATAATATGGGAAGATCGCTTAAAAAAGGGCCGTTTATAGACCCCAAATTGCTGAAGAAAGTCCAGAACGCCAAACCCGGACACAAGACCGAGATCAAGACTTGGTCCAGGGATTCCGTGATTTTTCCTGAAATGGTCGGCATGACTTTTCTGGTTTACAACGGCAAGAATTTCATTTCTGTTTCCGTCTCGGAGAACATGGTCGGGCACAAGCTCGGCGAATTTTCTCCGACTAGGAAGTTCATCCGCCACGGAGGCCGCATGGCCAAGGAAGAAGCTTTGGCCGCAGCCGATGCCGAAAAGCGCCAGATGCAGGCGGCAAAGGCCGAGACCGAAGCCCCGAAGAAGAAATAATTTTTAGATAAAGCATAACCACTAATATGGCAAAGCCAGAACAAAACAAGGAAGCCGCGAAGGAAGTGAAAGCCAGCGCCCGATACATCCACGTATCGCCGCGCAAGCTTCGCTTGGTCGCTGACGTTGTCCGAAAGGGAAACGTTGCCGACGCTTTGGAGCAGCTTCGCTATTCTTCCAAGACTGCGGCTTTGCCTATCACCAAGCTTTTGAACTCCGCCATTGCCAATGCTGAACACAATTTTCAGCTGAAGAAAGAGAATCTGTTCATCAAGGCTTTGACCGTTGACGGCGGCCCGGTTTACAAAAGAATGGTGCCGCGAGCCCAGGGCCGCGGATTCGTGGTCAGGAAAAGGACCAGCCATATCAATATCACGCTTGAGTCCAGAAATCAGTCCAAAAAGCGCTCCCGCCGCTCAATCTTCTCCTTAAGATCAAAGAAAGCAGCGGGCGAACCGGAAGAGACTCATGAGCATGAGAAGGAAACGGAATCGGGGTCAGTGAAGACCCAGAAAGGCAAGCCGGTGGCAGGACCCAAGAGCGAGCAGAAGATCAAGGAGAACCGGGTCAGCTTAAAGAGGAGATTGTTCAACCGCAAGGGCGGGGAATAAGAAAGTAATAAATAGTAATAAGTCGTAATAGATAGTAATAAATTGTAAGGAATCGTACCAATATTATGGGCCATAAAGTTAACGCCAACAGCCTTAGGCTGAACATCACCGACACCTGGAAATCCCGGTGGCTGACCAAGACCAATTTCGCCGGTCTGCTTCAGGAAGACACCAGGATCCGATCCATCCTTTCCGACCTTTTGAAAAAGGCGGGTTTGGTGCGGATCGACATCGAACGTTATGCCAGGGCTACTGTCGTTAACATCAAGACCACCAAGCCGGGAATGATCATCGGCAAGGGCGGCGGCGGCATTGAAGATTTAAAGAAAAAGCTTTTTGCCAAACTGGGAGTGAAGAAGATGGACCTTCGGATGAACATTGAAGAGGTCAAAGACATCAATTTGCAGTCTCTCGTCATCGGACAGAACATTGCGGACCAGATTGAAAAGCGCGTAGCCTTCAGGCGCGCCATGAAAATGGCGATCGAACAGGTTATGGAAGCCGGGGCTTTGGGAGTTAAGATCGAATGTTCTGGCCGCTTAGGCGGAGCTGAGATCGCCCGCACCGAACGGCTGTTTAAGGGCAAACTTCCGCTGCACACGCTCCGCGCCAATATCGATTTCGCCCGCGTCACGGCTTTTACCACTTACGGCACGGTGGGAGTCAAGGTTTGGATAAACAAAGGCGAGGTTTTTGGAAACAATAATAATCCTAAGCTTCGATAAACGATCATGTTAATACCCAAAAAGGTCAAACACAGGAAGCATCATCGCGGAAAATCCAGCGGCAAAGCCATGTCCGGCAATTTCGTGGCGTTCGGAAGCTTTGGACTTAAGGCTATTGAGAACAGCTGGGTGACGAGCCGCCAGATCGAAGCCGCCCGCCGCGCCATGACCCGTTATGTTCAGCGCGGAGGCAAAATTTGGATCAGGATTTTCCCGGACAAGCCGATTACCGCTCACGGCAACGAGTCTCCGATGGGTTCAGGAAAAGGCGCAGTCGATCATTTCGTGGCCGTGGTCCAAAAAGGCCGCGTGCTGTTCGAGATGGACGGTGTCACGCAAGATCAAGCTCAGGAAGCCATGAGGCTTGCCTCGCACAAACTCCCGATCAAGACCAGATTCGTATTAAGGAATTCGGTCCAGTAAGGCAAATTTTATGACCATCAAGGAAATGAGACTTTTAAGCAAAAATGAACTGATGAAGCAGCTGGCCGTCTTCCGCGAACAAGCCCGCGACCTTCGATTTAAGATCCATTCCAAGGAAGTGAAAAATCCTCACCGATTGACCAACGTCCGAAGGGACATCGCCCGCATGCTCACTTTGCTTAAGCAGATGGAAGGGAAAAAATAATATGGACAAGATCAAGCGAAAATTGACGGGTGTCGTCATTTCAAGCAAAACCCTAAAGACCGCGATAGTCGAGGTCAAATCGGTCAAGAAACACCCCAAGTACCACAAGCGCTACACCGTGACCAGGCGGTTCCCGGCCCATGTTGAAGAGGGAACTTTTGCCCACGGAGACAAGGTTGAGATGGTTGAGATTCCCCAGAAGAGCAAGACCAAGCATTGGCAAATTATAAGGAAAGTCTAATATGATTCAGATCCGATCCAGATTAAAAGTTGCAGACAACACGGGCGCTCGCGAGATCGCGGTGTTCGGAGTGTCCGGCAAGAACCACAGGCGCTTTGTCAGCTTAGGCGATGTCGTGGCGGCTTCGGTGAAGGTCTCGGCTCCGAAAGGGCAGGCCAAGAAGGGCGACAAGGTTTACGCCGTGATCGTCCGCACCCGAAAGGAAGTCAGGCGAGCCGACGGCTCTTACATCAGGTTCGACGATAACGCGGCCGTTTTGGTCAACAAGGACAGCCAGGACCCCAGAGGTACCCGCATATTCGGCCCGATCCCGCGCGAGCTTCGCGATATGGGCTTTACCAAGATTATTTCTTTAGCAGAAGAGGTTATTTAACCAATATGGCGCTATTCAATCTTAAAAAAGGCGACGAGGTCAGAGTGCTTGCCGGCAAGGATAAGGGCAAATCCGGCAAGGTCTTGGAGGCTTTCCCCAAAGACCGCGAAGTGGTCGTTGAGGGCATCAACATCAAGGTCAGGTTTCAGCGGGCCAAGCGGGCCAATGAAAAAGGCCAGAGGATGGAATTGCCGGCTCCGATGCCGAGCTCCAAGGTCATGCTTCTTTGTCCGCACTGCGGAAAACCGACAAGGGTCGCTCATGAACATAATCAGCAGGGCAATTTTAGAAAATGCCGGCAATGCGGGAGGACACTCTAATGTCACTTAAAACCGTTTACACCAAAGAGATCGTTCCCAAGCTTCAGAAGTCGCTGAATCTGGATAACCCGATGGCCGTGCCGAAGATCATCAAGGTCGTAGTCAACGCCGGAGTCGGTCGCACGCTCAAGGATCCGAAGCTTCTGGAATTCATCACTGAGGACTTAAGGCGCATCACGGGACAAGCTCCGGTCAAGACCGAGGCCAAGAAGTCCGTTTCCGGATTTAAGATCCGCGAAGGCCAAGTGGTCGGATTGACCGTCACGCTCAGAGGCCAGCGCATGTACGATTTTTTGCAGAAGCTGGTGGCTGTGGCCCTTCCTCGCGTCAGAGACTTCAAGGGGCTGAACCCCAAGAGCTTTGACCACAAGGGTAATTACAGCATCGGCGTTAAGGAACAGATCGTTTTTCCCGAAACTTCCCGCGATCAGGTCGAACAAACTTTCGGATTTGAGATCAACATCGCAACCAACGCCGGGAACGATGAGAAAGCCCTGGCTCTCCTTAAGGCCTTAGGCTTCCCGTTCCGCGATAAATAATTTTTTAATAGAAGAACCTAAGATTATGGCAACCAAAGCCCAAACAATTAAATCGCTCCGCTCCCGGACCAACCCCAAGTATCAGACGAGGGTCGTCAGGCGCTGCTGGCGCTGCGGCCGCAAACACGGCTATATGCGCGACTTCGACCTGTGCCGCATCTGCTTCAGGGAATTGGCCTCCAACGGCGAGATCCCCGGAGTCACTAAGTCTTCCTGGTAAAACGACTATGGATACGATTTCAGACATGCTCACCCGAATCAGAAACGCCCAATCCGCAAAAAAGACGGAGGTCTTAATGCCGTACTCGAAGTTCAAGCACAGCTTGGGGCAGATTTTGTCCAAGGACGGCTGGGTCGGATCGATCGAGGTCAAGGAAGAAGCCGGGCTTAAAACGTTAATCATCAAACTCAAGTACGACGGACAGGGACAGCCGGCGATTTCCGGAATCAAGCGCGTCAGCAAGCCGGGGCAGAGGATTTATACCGGCAAGGGCGAGATCCCGTACGTCCGTTCAGGCATGGGGGCGACCATTATCTCGACTTCCAGAGGATTGATGAACGACAGGGTCGCCAGGAAGGAAAAGGTTGGCGGCGAAGTAATTTGCCAGATTTGGTAAGATTAAGAAGACATTCAAGAATATGAGCAGAATCGGAAAAAAACCCATTATCATTCCCGACTCGGTCCAAGTTACGCTTTCGGGAAAGGACATCAAGATCAAAGGCCCTAAAGGGGAGATGTCCTTGGAGTTGCACCCCAAAGTCACTGTTGAAAAAGCCGAGAAGGAATTGAACGTCAAGGTGAAGCGCGAGACCGATAAAAAGGAACGCGCCCTTTGGGGACTTTTCAGGGCACTGATCAATAATATGGTCTTGGGCGTGACCACCGGCTTTTCCAAGAACCTTGAAGTCAACGGCGTGGGTTACAAGGCCGGCGTGGTGGGCAAAAAATTAGTGCTCAATTTAGGATATTCACACCCGATCGAAATGGAAGTGCCGGCAGGGCTCGAAGCCAAAGTTGAAAAGAACGTCATAAGCATTACCGGAATCGATCGGCAGGCCGTGGGACAGTTCGCAGCTGTTGTCAGAAGTCAAAGGCCGCCGGAACCCTACAAGGGCAAAGGCATTAAATACAGCGATGAGACCATCAGGCGCAAAGCCGGCAAGGTCGTTAAGGCAGTCGGAGGAGGCAAATAATATGGCCCAGAATAAATCAAGAATCGTCAGGCATCGCCGCGTCAGAGCCAAGATTTTAGGCAGTGCTGTCCGCCCCCGCCTTAACGTTTTCAGGTCGCTTAAGAATTTTTACGTCCAGTTGATAGACGATGCCGCCGGCAAAACTTTGGCCGCAGCCTCCAGCAAAGAGATCAAGGCCAAAGGAAAAAAGACCGATGTCGCCGGAATGGTAGGCAAGTTAGCAGCGGAAAAAGCCATTAAATTGGGGATCACTGAAGCAGTCTTTGATCGCGGCGGATACAAATATCACGGCCGGATCAAGCAGGCTGCGGAGGCGGCCCGCGAAGCAGGACTCAAATTCTAATGAACCATAATATGAAAAGACCGGGCAGAAGGGGGCCGATGCAGGGGGCGAAGAAAGAGTTCGACCAAAAAGTGGTCGAGGTCAAGCGCGTCACCCGCGTGGTCGCAGGCGGCAAACGCATGCGTTTTCGCGCGCTCGTGGTCATTGGCGATAAAAAGGGCCGCGTCGGGATCGGTTTGCGCAAAGGCACTGACGTCAGCGAAGCGGTCAACAAGGCCGTCAATTCCGCCAAGAAGACCATGGTCAAAGTCAACATCATAAATGACACCATTCCCCATCAAACCCAGGTTAAATTTAAATCATCCGTCGTCTTCTTAAAGCCGGCTCGTCCCGGCACCGGAGTTATTGCCGGCGGCGCCATCAGGCAAGTGCTGGACATGGCCGGAGTTAAGAACGTTCTGTCAAAGATGATCGGCTCGTCCAACAAAGCCAACAACGTCATGGCCACTTATCTGGCCTTGACTCAGCTTAAGCCGAATGAAAGATTGGCGCGGAAAGCGGAAAAAGTAGCCCAACAATCCCATGCTTAAACTATCCGAACTCCACCCCAACAA
>JBLMZH010000013.1:0-7566 GCA_050258715.1 Acidobacteriaceae bacterium | reverse complement strand
TCCCTGATGAAAGGCCTAGCCGAATCCTTCATCACTTCCCTGATGACGTTGACTGTATCTGCCATGGTCTGCTCCTACTTGAAGCAAAGCCGCTTTGAGTGCGACTCGCCCGATGCCAGGTGGATGATGGTGAAGGATGTTTCGAACCCGGACGAAGTGATGTCCAGGTCGAGCCAGCCGTGCCCGTCAGTGTTGACGTCGAGCTGGCGCCCGGCAACGCCGTTGACTTGGATCTCGGTGGAACTTGCCACCCGAATGCCGGCGTTGGGTTCCGGATTGCCGTCAGGCTGCACGCTCTGGACCCTGAGCACGATATGGTTGGTTGTTGTGTCCAGCTTCTCGTCGCCGGGGATGACCTTGATGCGTTTGCCGCCCGCTACCGCTCCGGGAACCTTGATCTCCACTGGAAGCGGTTTGGGGGGCGTGCTGCGGCTGCCGGCGATGGCGGTGAGCGTCGTGAACTTGTCCGGAGCGAAGTTGCTCAGATTGAGCTTGGTCGAAGCGAACCCGAGGTCGTTGATCTGAATTGCCATCGGTCGTCCATCGGCATGATTGAGAACAACCTTGAAGGGATTGTTCTCGGTGCCGAGGAAAAACCCGATGGTTGTCCCTGTCTTGGGGGTCTGCCCCTCGAACAGGCGAATCGTTACTTCAACGTTCGCGCGTGGCCCTTCGAGGAAGAGTTCAAACGACAGATTCGGCCTATTGCCTCCTCTGCCGCCTCGTCCTCTCGGTCTGTTGCTCATAAAGTCAGCCTCCACAAAGACAGGGTTAAGTTGTGAAAGAGCTAGCGAATTGCCAGCTCGACCGGTACTGCTTGGCAGCCGTTTCAGAATGGTACAGGATACCAAAAATGGGGTGTTTTGTCAAGGTTTGGGAAAGACGGTATAATGATAAAGAATTTTTGGAAGTCGAATTGCCCGTTGAATGATTTTTGGGCCGCGGTGGCGGAATTGGCATACGCGCATGGTTTAGGACCATGTGGGGCAACCCTTGAGAGTTCAAATCTCTCCCGCGGCACCAACGAGTTCGCTTTTTGCCAGAAAAAAGAACTGGAGAATTGTTTGCTTGCTCTTAGTTTCAGGCAAGACGCTCGCTGACAAATTTTTCAGACTTCTTAAGAATTGACAAAATAAGCCCAATTATGTAAAATTTGTGTGCTCAATTAACCATTTTTTGGGTCAAAATTTCAACAAATGAGTAAAATTTTAAAAAATCTTTTGATCGTGTTTGCGATCTTCGTGGTCGTGGCCGTGTTATTTACCGTCTTTGATAACAGCGGTAAGGATAAGAACATGGTTTCGATCTCCGAAGTCTACCAGGAGGTCAACAACGGCCAAGTCGATCATGTTCAGGTCAACAATGATGTCGTGACGGCTTTCTTAAAGGACGGAAGCAAACAAGTTGCCAACAAGGAAAAGGAAATTTCCTTTACTGACGGTTTGAAAAATTACGGCGTTGACCCGGCCAAGGTCCAAAGCCTGAAGCTTGATATCAGCAATCAGTCGGCCACCGGCTCATTCTTTACTTCTACAATCCTGCCGTTCGTTATTCCGTTTCTGCTGATTGCAGGATTCATATGGTTTTTGATGCGCCAGGTTCAGGGCTCGAACAATCGCGCCATGTCGTTCGGCCAATCAGGAGCGAAGGTTTTGGAACAAACCGATCGGCGCAAGCGGGTGACCTTCGGCGACGTTGCCGGCGTGAAAGAAGCGAAAGAGGAATTAAAAGAGATCGTTGAATTTTTACGGTTCCCGCAAAAGTTCTTTTCACTGGGCGCCCGAATTCCCAAGGGCGTTCTTTTGCTTGGCCCTCCAGGAGTCGGCAAAACCATTTTAGCCCGGGCCGTGGCCGGAGAGGCGAACGTGCCTTTCTTCCACATCTCCGGTTCGGAGTTCGTTGAAATGTTCGTCGGCGTCGGCGCATCCCGCGTTCGCGATCTTTTTAAGAAGGCCAAGCGCAATGCGCCGTGCATCGTTTTCATAGACGAAATCGACGCGGTGGGACGACAGCGCGGAGCCGGCTTGGGCGGCTCGCACGATGAGCGCGAGCAGACTTTAAACCAGATCCTCGTTGAGATGGATGGTTTTGATAATGAAACCAACGTCATTGTTATTGCGGCCACCAACCGCCCGGATGTTTTGGACCCGGCGCTGCTTAGGCCTGGAAGATTCGACCGGCAGGTCATTCTCGACCCGCCCGATATTGCCGATCGCGAAGCGATCCTTAAGGTTCATTCCAAAGGCAAACCGCTTTCCAAGAACGTCAACATCAGGCAGCTGGCTGAGCGCACTCCGGGTTTTTCCGGGGCTGACCTTGCCAACCTGATGAACGAAGGCGCCATTCTGGCCGCCCGGCAAAACAAGAAGGAAGTTGAGCAGATCAACCTCCTGATGGCCATAGAAAAGGTCATGCTCGGCCCGGAACGCAAAAGCCACATTTTATCCAAGCGCGAGAAAGAGATCGCGGCCTGGCACGAAGCGGGACACGCTTTGATGGCCACGGTTATGACGCACGCCGATCCTGTCCACAAAGTTTCGATCGTGTCCCGCGGACGCGCTGCCGGGTATACCATGAAATTGCCGTCCGAAGATAAAAACCTCCATTCCAAATCGGAGTTTTTGGCTGATTTGGCCGTTTCGCTTGGGGGCTACGCCACGGAAAAATTGGTCTTCAACGAGCTGACTACCGGCGCTTCCAACGATCTTAGAGTGGCAACCAATCTGGCGCGCAAGCTCGTGACCAGTTATGGCATGTCCGAATCCTTAGGCCCCATGACGTTCGGGGAAACTCAGGAACTGATTTTCCTCGGCCGCGAGATCGGCGAGCAGAAAAATTATTCCGAGAAGGTCGCGGCCAAGATTGACGAAGAGGTTTCGGGATTTATCGACCGCGCGTTCAAGACCGCCACGGAAATGCTCAAAAAATACCGCAAGCAACTGGGCTTGATCGCGGCCAAGCTGATCGAAGTCGAAACTCTCGAACGCGAAGAATACGAACAGCTTGTGAGCGACATCATCCCGCAGGAAAAAAAGATGAAAAAGTTAGTTGAAGAGGGCAAGGGACTCGCTGCTCCATCACCGGCTTAAATGTTCGAATTCCAATACGTCAAGATACTCACACAAGCCTTAAGCTTCATAAGGACAAAACGATTCTTATGGGGCTTCGGGCTTTTTATGGTTTGGATCCAGTTCCTGGGACTTTGGGCTTTTGCCGGAACCCAAAGCAAGGGCAATGAAATGGTCTCGGCCCAAAACATTGATTCGTGGTTTAGGCAGCACGAAGGGTTAAACATCACCCTCTCTCTGATCTTGTTTGTTCTTACTGTCGTGTTGTTCGTGCTTTATTTTTATTCCCGGGCGGGCATTGCCGCTTCTGTAAACGACTTGATCGAACGGAAGCCCGTAGGATTTATAAAAGGGCTTGTCCGTTCAAAAACCAGCTTCTGGCCGGTGTTCAATGTTTGGCTGATTTCTCTTTTGGCGTTTGCCCTGGTCCTGGCGGTTCTTGGCGCCCCGGTTCTTTATTTGGCGGCCATGAATTTCGGTTTCCGCGCCATTCTCTTGGGTATGCTTGCTCTGCTGATATTGGTCCCGGTGCTGCTGCTGATCGAATTTATCAATGTTTTTTCGGTTTTATTTGCGACTTTATACCGGCTTAATTTATGGTCCTCAATAAGGGCCTCGTTTGATCTTGTCTCGAGGTTTTGGCCGCAGCTGACCTTGCTTGCACTGATCCTGTTTTTGATCAACCTGGCGGTCTTCTTTGCGGGGATCTTCCTTATTTTTCTGATTGGAGCCCCGGTTGTGCTTTTGCAGGGATTACCTTATCATATTTGGGGCGTCAGCCTGGAACTTGCTGCCGCCGTTGTGGCAGCCATTATCGGATTGGTTTTGTTTTTTCTAACCCAGGCCGTTGCGTCAGGCTATTCCAAGACCGTTTGGGTTTTGGCTTTTCTCGAGCTGTCCAAGCCGAAAAAGTCGCTGGAACTTGAGGAACCCGTGATTCTTCCCGAGGTCATAACCTAAATTTTTGCTCGTTGATAATTTATAGTAGAATATAGGGGGAACCGATATTCTATACTGCCTTGATTGATTCTTCATGGCTCATGGGTGGCTAGCTCAGTGGTAGAGCGACTCGTTGACGTCGAGTAGGTCATAGGTTCGATCCCTATGCCACCCACCAGGGATTGATTGCTTAGTTGGAATAGAGCGTAAGCCACTGTAAATATAGGCAATCAATCCCTGGTAGTCCCGCGCCCGAGCGAAGCGAGTGGTGCGGGACACCCTCCAATATGCGGGACTGCGCGAGACTCTTTCTTTGACAAAACCCTCGCAGGACAATAAATATAGATTTCCGCACCCGAGCGAAGCGAGGGTGTGGGGCATCCCAAGGAACTTTAAAAGTATTAACAAGCCAGGGCCGGCTTAGTCGGGTATCCGGAACGCGAAACAGTTTTGAACGATTTCTTGATTGTTTCGTCTTTCGAAGTTCGGCTTAATGGTCCAGACAAAATGGACTTGACCGAGTTGGAAAAAAAATTAGGCGTGAGCTTCAACGATAAGGATATGCTGCAGACGGCCTTAACCCACAGGTCGTATTTGAATGAGAACAGAAAATGGCATTTGCCGCACAACGAGCGGCTGGAATTTTTGGGCGATGCGGTTTTGGAACTGATCACGACGGAATATCTTTATACCAACTTTCCGAACCCGGAAGGGGAGCTGACCAACCTCAGATCCGCCCTGGTCAATTACAAGATGCTATCCACGATCGCATCCGAACTTGGTTTGGACGGCTTCATCATGCTGTCGCGAGGCGAAGCCAAGGATATTGGCAGAGCCCGGCAGGTGATATTGGCCAACGCAATAGAAGCCGTAATCGGCGCGGTCTATTTGGACGCAGGCTTTGATCAAGCCCGCGGTTTTATTTTTAACCACGTTCTAAACCATCTGCCTGAGATTTTGACTGAAGGAAAAGTTTTGGACCCGAAAAGCAAGTTCCAGGAACTCACCCAGGAAAAGTTCGGCATCACTCCTTACTATAAAGTTCTGTCCGAATGGGGACCCGACCATAATAAGAACTTTGAAGTCGCGGTTTTTGTCGGAGATAGGCAGATCGCAACCGGCGTCGGCACCTCCAAGCAGGAAGCGGAGATCTCTGCCGCTGAGAACGGCTTGAAACACAACGATTTTTAAAAAATAATAAAGTAATAAATGGTAATAGTTAGTAATATATTGTAATAAATTGCCTCAAATCGGCGTCCGTTATTACCATCTATTACCACTTATTACAATCATATTACTGATTAAATAATGCACCTCAAACGCCTCGAAATTCACGGATTCAAGTCCTTCGCCCACAAGTCGGTCTTGGAATTCGACCCGGGCATTACCGCCGTGGTCGGTCCGAATGGTTCGGGCAAGTCCAACGTCGCCGATTCCATTCGCTGGGTCATGGGCGAGCAGTCCATGAAGCTTTTGCGCGGCAAAAAATCCGAGGACGTCATCTTTGCCGGTTCGGACAAAAAATCAAAACTGTCCGTGGCCGAGGTCGGCCTTCTGTTCGACAACCGCGATCACAAGCTGCCGTTTGAGTATTCGGAGGTTGAGATCAGGAGAAGGATCTATCGCGACGGCGAATCAGACTACCTGGTTAACGGATCCAAGGTCAGGCTTTTGGATATAGTTGACGCGCTGATCCGTTCGGGCTTTGGCGGCAGCAATTATTCCGTCATCGGCCAGGGCATGATCGACCAGATGGTCCTTGCCGGGCCCGCCGAAATCAAGAACCTGATCGAGGAGGCGGCCGGGGTTAAGCCTTACTACACCAAGCGCGAAAAGACCATGCGTCGGCTTGACCAGACTGAGGAAAATTTAACCCAGGTCTCGCAGCTTCTAAACGAGATTGAACCGAGGCTTAAGTCGCTTAAAAGGCAGGCCAAAAGGATGCAGGAACGCGAGGCAGTTGCCCTTGAGCTTAAGGGTCTTAACCTGAAATATTTCGGAAATCAGTATGCGATTTTAAACAACGAGTTGGACGCGGTCAACGAAAATGCCTCTCTGAAGCAAAAAGAGATCGCCGAGTTGGAGGAAAAAATCGGGCAGTTCCAAAAAGTTTTGGAAAAAGAGGAACAGGAGAACCGGAAAAACTCGAACTTCACCTATGAACTTTCGAAGAAAATCGACGGACTGGAACAGCGGCGGTTCAAGCTCCAGGAGGATTTGGCGGAGATCCGCGGCAAGCTCAAGTCCGGATTGGTTCCCGGTTCGTTCGACCCCGAGAACCTTAAGCTTCAGCGGCTGGAAATGCAGCGGGAACTTGAAACCCGGGAAGCCAAGCTCAAGCAGCTGAATTCAAAGCTTGTTTTGGACGAAGCCGGCTTGAAAAAACTCAATGACCAGGTGGAAAAGATCGCGGAAAAGATTACGCAGGCCAGGGACAGCAAGATTGATGTTTCTTTGTGGCAGAAGGAATTGGAGCAGTTCCGCTTGGAATTCCTGGACACGCTCGAGTCTTTGAGTATTTCCAATATCGACGAATCAAAAGAACGCCTTAAAGCCATTCTTTCAAAACTTACTGAATCGAAACAGCTTAAGGCCATGACCGCCGAGGACGTTGCCAGCCTCCAGTCGCGCAAGGACAGCCTCGTTGCCGAACTGCACCAGCTGGAGCTTCGGGTCGTCGAGCAAAGAACCGTGAAGGCAAGGTACATGGAAGAGATCGAAAGCCAAACCCTCAAGTTCAACCAGGTTAAAAGCCTGCTTGATGACTCCGCCGGATCGTTCGAGCACGAATTGACCAACCAGGAGCAGGCCTTAAGCAAACAACTGGCTGAAATTTTGAAGCAGATCGACGAATCCAAATCGACCCTGGAAAATCTTTCCAGCAAAGAGAAGCAGCGCAAGGGATTTTTGGTGGACGAAGAAAAGACTTACCGAAAACAGGCGGCTCAGCTCGCCGTTTTGAAGGACGAGATCAACCGGATGCTCGTTGATAAAGCCAGGGTCGAGACCAGGCTCGAGGGTCTATTCAAAGAAGCCAAAGATAACGGCATTGAACCGGCTGACCTGAAACAGCACGCCGAGATCGAGGTCGAAGCCGACCTCATCAACCGGATCGAAAAGCTCAAGCACCAGCTGGAAATGGCCGGTGGCGTGGACGAGCAGGTTCTGGCCGAGTACCGGGAGACCGAAGAACGCTTCAATTATCTGTCGACGCAGTCCACTGATTTGACCTCCGCGATGAAGGACTTGAACCAGGTCGTGGATGAGCTGGATACGGTCATCAAGGAACAGTTCGACGAGGGCTTCCACAAGATCTCGGAAAAATTTTCGGAGTATTTCCGCATTCTGTTCAACGGCGGGCGCGCTCACATGAATTTGCTTCGCGAAATCGTCGAGGAAGAAAGCCTGGAAGAAAAAGAAGAAGGGGAAGCGGCGGCGGAAGAGGACAAGCCGAAAACAGGATCGAAACAGATAGTCGGCGTTGAGATCAAGGCCA
Source organism: Acidobacteriaceae bacterium (assembly GCA_050258715.1). Classification (GTDB taxonomy): domain Bacteria; phylum Patescibacteriota; class Doudnabacteria; order UBA920; family O2-02-FULL-48-8; genus JBLMZH01. The sequence goes on along the minus strand of JBLMZH010000013.1, from coordinate 63 downwards.
CTCCTCCCGGCAAAAAACTCGCCAGCATTGCCGCCCTTTCCGGCGGAGAACGAGCTTTAACTT
>JBLMZH010000012.1:0-21412 GCA_050258715.1 Acidobacteriaceae bacterium | reverse complement strand
ACTCCGCTCTTTCCGACCTTCTGCCTTCTAACCTCAAAGGACTTTCGATCCTGGATGCCGGCTGCGGCGACGGATCATTCGCGGGAAAATTTTCGTCAAAAGGCGCGAAAGTTACCGGAATTGACGGCTCTTCATCGCTTATCACTATCGCCAAAAGGAAATTTCCCGACGTAAAGTTCCTGGAATCAGATCTTCTGAAGCCGATGCCTTTGCCGGACACGTTCTTTGACCTCATCTTCGCGAACATGCTCCTGATGCACCTCTCGGACATCTCAATGTTCCTCTCGGAAAGCCGGCGTACGATCAAACCGACAGGCACTCTGATCTTCTCAATCCTGCATCCCTGCTTCAACCATCCCGTCACTAAGCTAAAAAAATCCTTCACAGACAAAGTTTTAAACCGCGGGCCCAAAGGCGAAAGTTTCGATTATTTCGACCAGCCGGGCAACCGGCGCTTCGAATCCGTGATGGACATGGAATTGACCCATTACCACAGGACCCTCGAACAATATGCCAAAGCCCTTTCCGAAAATCGCTTTGCCATAGACGACTTAAGGGAGCCGCACGAACTTCCTCCCGAATATCTCAAAAACCACCCCAAGCACGAATACGCGACAAGGCTGCCCCGGTTCCTCTTCTTTAAAGCTAAACCTTTATGAAATTCTCGATCGACTGGCTAAAACACATCTCCGGTTACAACGGTTCCGCAAGCAAGCTGGCGGAACTGATTTCGGCGCACGTCTGCGAGGCCGAGGTTAAGGGCGGAGAGGAATTTGAGAACATCATCGTGGCTAAGGTCACAAAGATCGAAAAACATCCGAAGGCCGACCGACTGCGAGTGGTGAGGCTGACGGACGGTGTTGCCGAGCATTACCCGGTGGTTTGCGGCGCCTGGAATTTCGAAGAAGGGGATATTGTTCCGCTCGCTTTGCCCGGAGCAAGAATTCCGCATGACCAGCATGATCCCGAAGGCAAGCCGTTCACTTTGGCCAAGGCCGTGATCAGAGGCGTGGAATCGCAGGGTATGATCTGTTCCGGCAAAGAACTGGGAATAAGCGAAGACGGCAGCGGAATTTTAAAACTTGCGCCGACCAAGGAACTGGGCCAGACTTTTTCCGCAAACCAAACCGATCAGATCGAAATTTCCGTTCCGGCCAACCGCCCTGACCTCATGGGCTACCTCGGCGTCGGCTTGGAAATTTCCAGTTTGGAAGGAAAGCCCATCAAGGCTTTTGATCAAAAAATTCTCAAGCCGAAAGGCAAATTCAAAATTGAAATTTCCGACAAGGACGACTGCCCGGTCTATCTGGCCGCGAGACTCACTAATGTCAAAGTCGGACCGTCGCCGCAATTCATTCAAAAACGGCTGATCGCTTCCGGGCTCAGGCCGATCAACAACGTGGTTGATATCACCAATTATGTCATGCTCGAACTGGGACAACCCATGCATGCCTTTGACGCATCCAAAGTCAGCGACAAAATCGTGGTCAGGCGGGCCAAGGCGCACGAAAAATTGAAAACCCTGGATGGAGTTGAGCGCGAACTCAGCCACGAAGTCTTGGTCATCGCCGATTCGGAAAAAGCCCTGGGCTTAGCCGGGATCATGGGCGGGGCGGACAGTGCGATTTTCGGTCCGACCAGCGAGATCATCCTCGAATCAGCCAACTTTTCCCCAGTGACGATCAGAAAATCCGGCCGCAGCTTAGGATTAAGAACGGATGCTTCGCTGAGGTTTGAAAAAAACCTGCCGCTTACGTTTGCTGCAATTGCCTTAAGCCGCGCTGCGGAACTTTTGGCAGAACACGCCAACGCCAAGATTGTGGCGGTAGCCGAAGCGGGTCTATCAAAACATTCCCAGATAAAAATCGGTTTCGATCCGGAAGATATCAACTCTCTGCTTGGAACCGAACTTAAGCCAAAGGAGCAGATTAATCTTTTGGAAAAGCACGGCTTTAAGGTCACAGCCAAAAAACCGATGACCGCAACCGTTCCGGTCTGGCGAAACGACGTCAAAATCTGGCAGGATTTGGCCGAAGAGATTGTCAGATCAACCGGCATGGATGAAGTTCCCATGCTTCAGCCGGCCGTGTTCGGCAGCGAACTGCTTTCAAATCCTTTGGTCGACAAACAGGAAGCCGTTGCTGATATTTTGACCCGGCTCGGATGGTCCGAAATCTACACCTACTCTTTCGTTTCCAAGTCCGACCTTGAAAGGTCAGGATTCGATCTGGACAATATTATCGAAGTGGCCAATCCCTTAAGCCTAGACCAGCAATTCTTAAGGCCGGTACTTTTAATTAACGAGCTTAAGGTCGCGGCCAACAACGTCAATTCCGCAAAACACGGCGCAGTCTTCGAGATTGGTGCTACCTATTTAAAGACTTCAGACAACAAGGTCAATGAGCGCCTGCACTTGTCGATGCTGGAATTCGGGCAGGAGATCGACCCCGGCCACCTAGGCGCCTGTTTCAAATCCCTGGCCAAACAATTCAAAGTTGACGTCTTGATCAAACAGGACCAAAAACAGTCAGCGGAAATTGTAAGCAACAACATTCATCTCGGGAGCCTTAAAGTTCACGAGGAAAAAGATTTTCAGGCCGTGGCACTGGATGTTGATTTTGAAGAATTTTGCGCGCTTTTCAAAGAACCGACTTTTTCGAATCTCAGCAAGTATCCGAGTAAGGAGCTTGACGTGGCAATCGTCGTGGACAAGGCCGTAACCTGGAGCGAGATCGAAACCTGGCTTCAGGGCAAAGGCAAGCCGCTGCTCAAGCAATTCCAGCTCTTTGATGTTTACGAAGGCAACCGGATTCCGCCGAATCAGAAAAGCCTGGCGTTCAGGCTGGTCTATCAGGCGCAAGACCGGACGCTGACTGATGCCGAAGCTTCGGAAGTTCATGAAAATCTAATCAAGTCATTAACACGGGAGTTTAACGCTAAACTAAGGGGATAAAATATGGCTAAACAGAAGGACGAAAAAAAGGAAAAGGAAAAGGGTTATACCGCTGACCAGATCACGGTTTTGGAAGGTTTGGAACCCGTGCGCAAGCGCCCAGGCATGTATATCGGAAACACGGCCAAGGAAGGCTTCCATCATTTGCTGAAAGAGGTCGTGGACAATTGTATTGACGAGGCCATGGCCAAGTACGCGACCAGGATCGAGATCGTCATCCACCCCGACAATTCCGCCAGCGTGACCGACAACGGCCGCGGCATTCCGGTCGACATTCATAAGCAGACCAAAAAATCCGCCTTGGAAACCGTCTTGACCGTGCTTCATGCCGGCGGCAAATTCGGGGGCGACGCTTCCGGCTACAAGGTTTCGGGCGGATTGCACGGCGTCGGCGTTTCCGTGGTCAACGCTTTGTCCGAATGGATGCGGGCCGAAGTTCGGCGCGACGGCAAAATCTACGCCCAGGAATACAAGCGCGGCAAGCCGACGAGCAAAGTAAAAATGCTGGGAAAGGTTGATCCCAAAGACCCCTGGCAAAAAGGAACTAAGATCACTTACAAGCCTGACCCGGAAATCTTCACAGTCAACGAGTTTGATTTGGACATGGTCTTGGATCATTACCGCCAGCAGGCTTATCTGACCAAAGGAGTGCACTTGATTATCAAGCACGAAGGCACCGGCTTCGTCTACCAATATTATTTTGAAGGCGGCTTGGTTTCGTACATTTCCCACTTAAACCGGGACAAAGACGTCAAAACCCAGCCCATGTACGTTTCAAAAGAAGCAGACCAGGTCATGGTCGAAGCGGCGATTCAATACACCGACGATTATACGGAAAACGTTTTGACCTTTGCCAACAACATCTACACGGTCGAAGGCGGCATGCATTTGACCGGCTTTCGGGCGGCACTCACCAGGTCCCTGAACAACTACGGGATCAAGAACAACTACATCAAGGAAAACGACAAGCTCACGGGAGAGGATATGCGCGAAGGCCTGACCGCGATCATTTCGGTCAAACTCCAAAACCCGCAGTTCGAAGGACAGACCAAGGCCAAGCTCGGCAACGCCGAGGTCAGAGGGATCGTCGAAGACGTGGTCGGACAAGGTTTGGAATTTTGGCTCGAGGAACATCCGGCTGACGCGGGCAAGATCCTGGAAAAGGTTCTGCTAGCGGCCAAAGCCAGAATGGCGGCCCGAGCCGCCCGCGACGCGGTTTTACGCAAAGGAGTTTTGGACGGACTGGCATTGCCGGGAAAACTGGCTGACTGTTCCGAATCAGACCCGGCCGAATCCGAGATCTACATCGTCGAGGGCGATTCCGCCGGCGGCTCAGCCAAGCAAGGCAGAAACCGCCGCTTCCAGGCAATCTTTCCGCTTCGCGGCAAACCCTTGAACGTCGAACGCACGCGCCTCGATAAAATGCTCGGCAACCAGGAAATAAAAAACCTGGTCATTGCCATGGGCACAGGCATCGGCGAACAATTTAACATCGACAACCTCCGCTACCACCGGATCATCCTCATGGCCGATGCCGACGTAGACGGCGCCCACATCAGAACTTTGCTTTTGACTTTTTTCTACCGGCACTTCCCCGAGATCATCCAGCGCGGGTATCTTTATATCGCGCAGCCGCCGCTGTTTAAGGTCCAGTCCGGCAAGAACGAGGAATACGCTTTTACCGAAGCCCAGCGCGACCAGATCATCGCCAAGTTCCTGCAGCAAACCAAAGATCGGAAAGCCGGCAAATTAAAGAAAGATGGCAAAGACAGCAAGGACATCAAGCAGGAAGTGGCTGAGATCGCGGAAGCCGCGCCTGAGCAGACAGGGGAGGTCATGATCAAAGGCGTTGTCGTCCAGCGCTACAAGGGCTTGGGAGAAATGAATCCCCAGCAGCTTTGGGATACGACGATGGACCCGGAACACCGCATGATGCTTCAAGTCTCGGTCACGGATGCTGAACGGGCCAACAAGATCTTTGAAACGCTCATGGGAGACGAAGTGGCCGCGCGCAAGAACTTCATCCAGACGCACGCCAAACTCGTTAAAAACTTAGACGTTTAAACAACAAAAATATGTCCGGGTTAAATTTGAAGGTGCTTGCGACAAGAATAGCCGAGGCCAAGCGGATCTTGCTTCTCGGCGCCTTGGCGGCGATTTTGATCGCCTTCGGGGCCTGGTTTGGAGTTGTTAAGCTTAACCAAAAGATCAAACAGAAACTTCAGCCCAATTATTATTCGAACGTCAAAGCCGACCAGTATTCCTTAAACGGAATTGTCACGGGCCACGGAGAAAATGAACTGACGCTGGAAGTCGGAACCGTTAAAATCAATGACGGCAAAGGACTGACGACCTTCAAGCAATATAAAATCTCGTTCGACGATTCGACAGAGGTTTTTAAACTCAGCAAAAACCCTGACGACCCGTTCCCCAAAGCCAGCCTTTCCGATTTGGAAACCGCAAAAGAGGCGATCATTTATACACATGACCAGCCGTACGACTTGGCTGAAGCCAAGGCCTTCAGAATCGACATCACCCAATAGAACCGAAGCAATTTTTCTTTAAAACCGCCGAAATTCGGCGGTTTTTTTGATCTTCAGCTCTTAGCTCTTGCCAAAAATGCAGGCATATGTTACACTCTACAGTTCTAATTTTTACGTTATGCGAACAAAGCTTTATTGGTTAATCTCAATTTTTGCCCTGGTCTTATTGGGGAGCTTAATCCATCCCGGCTTTTCGCACGCGCAAACCATCTGCACCAATGTTCCGCCCAACGGAGCGCCCAGGCTTAACGTCTGGCCGATCCAGGAAACCGGCGCTGACTGCACGGATTATCCGTTGCTGGCAATGAAAAACTTGAGCACCGGCGGCAATTACGTCACTGGCGGCACGGTCAATGCCAGCAATGGCGACCGCCTTCAGGTCAGGCTCTACGTCCACAACGGCGTTTTGGATTATCCGGAAAATATCGCTTACAACGTCCAGCTGGCGGCTTTCATTCCGCAGTCGACCAGCGGCGGTACGATTACGGCTACGGCCTGGGCGAACAACCACGGCACGATCTACAGCAGCCAGAAAGGCGGCGATGTCTCCTTCCATTTGGCCAACTCAAACCAATTTCTCTCTTACGTTTCGGGAACCGCCAAGGTCTACGGCCGCGGTCCGGTCCTGCTTGGTTCATTCCCTGACTCGGTTACAGGCAGCGGAGCATCGGTCGGCGACATGCATGGCTGCTACAACTTTCTTCGATTTGTAACCTTCGAAATCGAAGTTAAGGAAAACTCCGAACCGGCTGGGGTCGGGACGATTTACGTCAATTCCAATGTCCCGACATCGTGGGTCATAAGCGGGGGAAACACCCTTTCTGGCAGCGGCACTTCCGCCCATTATTTTGACGTCTTAGTAAGCCCACCTGACTATATCATTTCGGTCCCGCAGCTTTCCGGATATCTTCCTCCGGTCGTCACCCCGTCTTTAAGCCAAACGCTTCGGGCCGGAAGCTACATTCAATTTAATATCAACTATTCCACCCAGCCGCCAGTTCAGGAAAAAGGCAATTTGATCGTCAATTGCAATGACCCGCCAGCCGGAGCCTGGACGATCAGCAACGTCGGCCACCGGAACGGTCCCGACAGTTTTGACACGCTCAATCCCGGAGTTTACAACATCACCTTCGACGCCTTTTCCGGCTGGAACACGCCGGCTGCCAGGAATGCTACGGTTTACGTCAACCAAAACACGCTGGTAACCTGCAACTACACGCAGGATACTCTCAACGCCCCGACCATCACGTCAGTCGACAACTCGGACTGCGGAAAGATGACGGTTAACTGGGCTGACAATTCCAACAACGAAAGCTACTTCACTGTCTGGCGCTCAACCTCGCAGTGGACCGGCTTCGCCCAGGTCTCGGGCCAGCTGCCGGCCAATACGACCAGCTTTACCGACACGCCGCCTCCCAACCAAAGCTATTACTACATGGTCAGGGCGCATAAAACCAGCCCTGTTTACCTTCAGAGAGACTCCGCTCCTTACGGTCCGACAATGCCCAGGCTTTGCTCGGCCGACCTCAGCGGCTCAAGCAAGAACCTGATCTCCGTCACAAACTCGGCTGGCTTAACCTTGCCTTACGCTTCGAATCTGGTTATGGTCTCGGGCGACACCGTGAGCTTCCGAATCACTCTCGTTAACCACGGCACAGCATCGGCCCACATTGATAAGATCGTGGACATTCCAAGCGCGAACGTGGGGAATATTCGAAACGCCCGGATCAACAAGGGTTCAGGTTTTCACACTCTGCCCACGAACGGCAATACGTTCAACGTTAACGACACCAAACCGACGGGCAACCCGAACTGGATCATCGAATACGACATGACGCTGCTGGCGACGACCACGGATTCTTACGAGCAGATGACCAACAAGGCCGTCATTTACTTTACCGACCCGATCGGAAGCAGGACTTACGAGGTCAATTTCGGCCCCGTCCTGTTCAAACACGGCGGGGGAAAGCCGCCCCAGATCAGGGAAATTGCTCCTTAAATCCCGGCTTGCACGTTTGCCGCGAATATAGTAGAATGTGCTTAAGATTAAAAGGCCCCGCAAGGCCTTTTAAAAAAGCTAAAAAGGACAACGAAATCTTATGATCAACCCACTGCAATTTCTTAAAGAGGTCAGATCCGAACTGACCAAGGTCGTTTGGCCGTCCCGCAAGGATATTATCAAGCTTACGATTGCCGTTATCCTGCTTTCGCTGGCCGTGGCCGCGTTCTTGGGGCTGGTCGACTACGGATTGACTTCCGGCCTGCAAAAACTCATCAACAACCGCTAACTTTAACCAAAAAGACAATGGCTAGACAACAAGTCACCGGCGAAAAACATTGGTACGTCCTCCATACTTACTCCGGATATGAGGACAGCGTGGCCTTCAACCTCAAGCAGAGAATCGAATCCATGGGCATGGAAGATAAAATCTTCAGCGTGCTGGTGCCTAAGGAAAAAAAGATTAAGATCAAGGAAGGCAAACGCGTAACAGTTGAGGAAAAGATTTTTCCAGGCTATGTTTTGGTCGAGATGATCGTGACCGATGATTCGTGGTACGTTGTCCGCAACACGCCCAACGTTACCGGGTTCGTGGGTTCCGGAACCATTCCCACTCCAATTTCCGACACTGAAATCGGCTCGCTTCAAAAGCGCATGGGCGTCGAAGAGCCGAAATACAAGATCGACGTCAAGGCGAACGACCTGGTCAGAATTATGGACGGGCCGTTCAAGGATTACGAAGGCAAGGTCTCTGAAGTGGACGAGGCCAAGGGCAAGATCAAAGTTTTGGTTTCAATCTTCGGCCGGGAAACCCCGATCGAATTGGACTTTTTACAAATTAAGAAGATCTAAAACATATGCCAATCATTTGGATATTGCTCATAGTCTTCGTAGTCGTCATCCTGCCAGGACTCAAGGTCGTCAGGCAGTATGAGAGCGGCGTGGTTTTTCGCTTCGGCCGCATCGTGGGTATAAAGAGCCCGGGCTTAAACTGGATCATTCCTTATTTCGAGTGGATCAGGAAAGTGGATTTGCGCACCATTACCTTGCCGATTCAGCCGCAAAAGATCATCACCAAAGACAACATCTCGGTTGACGTCTCAGCTGTGGCCTACTACAAGGTCGTGGACCCGATCAAAAGCATCGTTGCCATCGAGAACGTCATGAGCGCCATCAACCAGATCGCGCAAACGACCTTAAGGAACATTGTCGGACGCTTCCAGTTAGACGAAATCCTTTCCGAACGCGACACCATTAACGCCGAGATCAGAAAAGTCCTCGACGGGCATACTGAGCTTTGGGGCGTGGTTGTCTCGGTGGTCGAGATTAAAGACATTGAACTGCCCGAAAACATGCAGCGCGCCATGGCCAAACAGGCCGAGGCTGAGCGCGAGAAGCGGGCCAAGATCATCGCCGCGGAAGGGGAATTCATGTCCAGCCAAAAACTGGCTCAGGCCGCTGATGTCATCGCCGCTCATCCCATTGCTTTGCAGCTCAGAAACCTCCAGACCATGGCCGAGATCTCGATCGAGAAGAACTCCACCATCATCTTCCCGGCTCAGTTCATGAGCACGGTCCAGGAGATCAGCAAATTTATCAAACAGGAAATTACCACCAAATAATTAAACAGAGCGATTGGGCTTCTACAATCCGCTCGGTGTAAGTCAGATTTACCCTATGGCCAAGAAAATCAAGTCGATCGTCAAGATCCAGCTGCCGGCCGGAAAAGCAACCCCGGCGCCTCCAGTCGGGACCGCATTGGGCCCCCACGGCATCAACATTGCCCAGTTCACCAAGGATTTCAACTCCCGGACAGCGCCCATGGGCGACACCATTGTCCCGGCTGAGATCACCATCTTTGAGGACCGCTCGTTCACATTCATCCTAAAGACCCCGCCGGCATCAGTGCTGATCCGCAAAGCTGCCGGGCTCGAAAAAGGTTCTGCCAATCCCTTAAAGAACAAGGTCGGATCCATTACCAAGAAACAGCTGAAAGAGATCGCGGAACAAAAGATGCCGGACCTCAACGCCGATACGATGGAAGCCGCGGAAAAGATCGTGGCAGGGACCGCCCGCTCAATGGGAGTCGAAATTAAATAAACCAGATTGAATTTTAAATATTCAATCTTCAATCCGTAATCATAATATTATGGCTCTCAACTTTTCCCTGCGAAAAATTTACCTCTACGTCTTTGCAGCACTCGGGCTGATACTCATGATCATAAGCGGCGTCCAGCTGGTGGATTTGGGCCTTAAGGCCTGGGTCTTCAAGAACGCCGACACTTATTCCTCCTGCGCCTACATCTCCGCAAAGGTTCCGGGCGATACGAATGCTCTTAGCGCTGGGGAACAGGCTCAACAGCAAGCCCAGTGCGAACAGCAGGACAGAATCAGCCGCCAGAGCAACCGCGAGCGCCAGGCGTCGACAGCTGTCGCAATGATGATCGTGGGAATTCCAGTCTTCCTCTTTCACTGGAAAAAAATCCAGAAAGAGAACCGGATCGAAGGAACGGTTTCGTAATTTAGAATTTATTATAGTGGGACCCCTCACCTTTTGTACGCAAAATATTTATAGAATCATTACTCGATTTTATAAAATCAGAAGATAACGCATAAAGTTGTGTATAAAAGGTGAGGGGGCTTGTACCACAAAGGAGTATCATGGGAAAACGAATCGACGCGGCCAAAAAAGAAGTGGATGCCGCCAAAATCTACAGCACTTCCGAAGGGCTGGCTCTGGCCAAACGCACTTCGACCACAAAGTTTAAGGGCAATATCGAGATCCACTTGCGACTGGGAATTGATCCCAAGAAATCGGACCAGATTGTCCGAGGCACAGTCATCTTTCCGTTCGGGACAGGCAAGGTCAAAAAGATCGCCGCTTTCGTGACTTCAGCCAAGGAAAAAGAAGCGGAAGCAGCCGGGGCCGCCATTGTCGGCGGCGAAGACCTCATCAAAAGGATCAAAGAAACCGGCAAAATCGATTTTGACATCGCCGTTGCCGAGCCCGCCATGATGCCGAAACTTGGAGCCATCGCCAAAACCCTCGGCCCGAAAGGATTGATGCCGAACCCGAAGACCGGCACGGTGACCAACGACATCGGCAAGGTCGTCAAAGAATTTTCCGCCGGCCGCACCGAGTTTAAGAACGACGATTCGGGCAATGTCCATCTGATCATCGGCAAGGCGGAATTTCCCGAGGAGCAGCTGGAAGCCAACCTAAAGACTTTTGTTAACGCTTTGACCGCCACCAAGCCCGCCGGACTGAAGCAGGAATATGTCCTTTCTGCCAGCCTCAACGCCACAATGGGCCCTGGGATCAAGGTCAAAATCTGAGGTTTCATCCCGCACCAAAAGCAGAACGCTTGAGGCGCGGGATTTTGTTTGGCTTATCGAAATAAAGCTGTTAAAATTTAACTAACATCTGAAAAATCACTTTTGGTTTGCAATTTCGCCATCAAAATTAATTTCTCAGAGGTTACTAGTAATAACCAAAATTTATGATCTTATCAGATAATGACATCAAGGCTTGCTTAAAAAGCGGAAAAATCAAGGTCGACCCCTTGCCGGATTTGGAAAAATCGCTGGGGCCGGTGTCGCTCGACTTCCGCTTAGGCCACGATTTTTTGATCTTTACCAGAACGGCGCATCCGTACGTGGATCTCAAAGACCCCGAAAGCTTCCAACATATTACCCAAGAGGTCCACAAAGAGAACGAAGACAAGTTTATCATCCATCCGAACGAATTCATTTTAGCCTCGACTTTGGAAGTTTTGGAATTGCCCAACGATCTGGCCGGGCGGCTCGAAGGAAAATCGTCTTTGGGCAGGCTGGGGCTAGTCGTGCATTCGACGGCGGGCAAATTCGATCCGGGCTGGAAGGGGAATTTGGTTCTGGAAATCACCAACATCGGAGTTCTTCCAATCGCGCTCTATCCAGAAATCAGAATTTGTCAGATGATCTTCGAGGAGATAACCTCCAAAACCATAGGCTACACCGAGCGCAAAGACGAGGTTTACAAAAACCAGGACAAAACAGTGGCTTCGCGCGGCAATTGGAATTAGGGGAGCACAACAAATGGAGACATACGAGATAGAAATCAAAAGCTTGCTTAATGGAAAGGACCATGCCTTGCAGCTGGAGCAAAAAATGCGGGCAATGGATCCGAGTTTCAAGCACCGCGGCAGCCACCGGCAGTTAAACCACTATTTTGAAGGCGGACAGCTCAAGACCCTGTCAGAAAAAATCGCTCCTCACTTGCCGGGCGATAAGCTTATGCGGCTAAGAGATTCGATCGGAAAGATCAAGCAGCATTCGCTGAGAAGCCGCCTGGCTGACGACAAAACCATCCTCGTCATCAAGATGGCGATAGACGACACGTCCTCGGACAACGGCACAGCCAGGCTCGAAATTGAATCCGAACTGCCGCTCACATTGGACGAACTGGACCGGATTCTGTTGGATGCCGGATTTGGCTACCAGGCTAAATGGTCCAGGGAACGCAGCGAATATCTGTATAAGGGCATGAACGTCAGCATTGATCGAAACGCGGGTTACGGCTATTTGGCCGAATTTGAAGTCGTGGAAAGCGATCCTTCGAAGACGGAAACGACAAAGGACAAAATTCGCAAGCACATGCAGGATCTTGGAGTTGAAGAATTGCCCCAAGACAGGCTGGCGCGCATGTTCGACCACTATAATAAAAACTGGCAGGATTACTACGGGACCGAAAAGACGTTTGTAATTTATTGAAGAATTAAAGATTTAATATTGGAAATTTAATTAAAGATTAAGGAATACAAATTAATTTTCAATCCTCAATATTCAATCTTCAATCTTACCCATGCACCCCGAACACCAATACCTCAACTTACTGAAAGATATCCTCGACAATGGCTCGGACAAGCCCTTGTTCTTTACGCCTGAAATTTTGGAACAATACAAGCTGAAAGGGGAGCAGCCGCCGTTTATCCGTTCAGTGTTCGGTCGGATGATCAGGTTTGACCTAAGCCAAGGCTTCCCAGTGCTCACGACCAAAAAAGTTTTTACGCGTGGCATCATCCACGAACTAATCTGGTTTCTGTCTGGAAGCACCAATATCAAGTACTTGGTCGACAATGATGTGCACATCTGGGACGAATGGGCTTGGAAGAGATTCCATAAAGCTGCCCTGGCCGGCCAGCACCCCGATCTGCTGCAGGATGAATTCATTGCCAAATTAAAGGCCGAGCCCGCCGATTCCGAATTCGTAAAAAACTGGGGCGATCTGATTATGGTTTACGGCAAAATGTGGCGGCGCTGGCCCGGCTCCGACGGCCACCTCATTGACCAGCTCGGCTGGGTGATCGAAGGACTCAAGTCAAAACCGTATCGCAAATCTTATGTGGTCTCAGCTTGGAACCCTGACTACATCTACGCCATGGCCTCTACGGGAAACGCCAATGAAGTCCCGCCGTTTTGCCACACAACCTTCCAGTTTGCCGTCGTCAACAACAAGCTCAACCTCGGACTTTTTCAAAGGAGCGCTGATTCGTTCTTGGGAGTGCCGTTCAACATCACCAGCTACGCCCTGCTTCTCAAAATGGTTTCGCAAGTAACAGGAATTGAAGCGGGGGAGTTCGTTCATTTCTTCGGCGATGTCCATATTTACTCCAACCATTTTGACCAAGTCAAGCTGCAGCTTTCGCGCGAACCAAAACCGTTTCCGGCAGTCAAACTAAATCCTGCGATTAAAAATATCGACGATTTCAAGTTTGAAGATATTACGTTTGAAAATTATCAGTCGCACCCGGCGATCAAAGCCGAGATCGCCAACATCGGCGGATTTTAATTCCTAGATATGATCAAACGCGGAGCCGGAATAATTTGCATAAATGGAAACAGGGTCTTGATGGTCAGGCCCGGAAAAAAATCCCTGCACCTTGACGGAACGATCGCAATTCCAGGCGGCCATATCGAAGACGGAGAAACGGAAGAACAGGCGGCGAGAAGGGAATTTACAGAAGAAACCGGGCTGGTTGCCGGAAAGCTCAGCGAATTCCCGAACAACTACGTCGAAGATCAAATTATCCGCAAAGACGGGCCGATTGAATTTTCCTTCAAAGTGTTCGTAACCGACGAGTGCAAAGGAGAACTCTTGAGAAACTCGGACGACGAACAGCCCTTTTGGATGGACATTAACGAAGCAAAAAGAACGAAACTTTGGGCCAACAACAATTACCTTCTGGAGCAAGCCTTAAATTATCTGGGAGCAAAATGACGATATATTTCAGCCACAAAACCATCGGGGATTATAAGCAGGACTTCTATCAGCCTCTGAAAGAATTGCTTCCTCAGTTTAATTTTGTTTTTCCCCACGAGATTTCCGATGATCCCTACAACAGCAGGGCACTGTTTGCCAGCAAAAAATGCGACCTGGTGCTGGCTGAGATGTCAGAGCCCTCAACCGGGGTCGGGATTGAACTTGGCTGGGCCAATGCTTACGGGATCCCGATCGTTTGCTGCTTTCGAACCGGCCTTAAGATGACGCGTTCTCTAAACTCAGTGACCAAAAAATTTATCGCCTACGTTTCAATGGCGGACCTCGCCGACAAGCTCGGCAATCTGGCAAAATAATTAAAACCAAACAAAATGATTTCCATCATCGCCGCAGTCGCAAAAAACAACGTTATCGGAAAAAAGAACACCTTGCCCTGGTACATTCCCGAGGATCTGCAAAGATTTAAGGAATTGACTTACGGCAAGACCGTGGTCATGGGGCAAAGAACTTTTGATTCGATCGTTTCAAGAAACGGGAAACCCCTGGCCAACCGCACAAACGTCGTCTTGACCAAGGACAAAGACGCAAAATTCGCTCCTGGCGTTGTTGTCTTAAACGACATCAAGGACATCTATAAGCTGCCGGACGAACAAATCTTCGTTATTGGCGGGGGAGAAATTTTTCGGCAAACAATCGACTCGGCCGACCGGCTGCATATAACCCACGTTGACCAGGAAATTGACGGCGGCGACGTATTCTTCCCGAACATCGACCCCGAAAAATGGAAAAAGGTTTCGGACGAGCCGCACGGCAATTTCTCATTCGCAACCTACGAAAGGATTTAAAAATGCCGGGGACTACTTCAAACGATCTTGATTTTCTCTACGAACTGGGCACTCTCAGAAATATGCGCCGGGGCTGGCATCAGCATGTCATGCTTCCAACCGCTTCCGTCATGGAACATACGCTCAGGGTCATTTGGCTGGCCATCATAATCGGCAAAATGGAAAACGCCGACCTAGATAAAATAACGAGGATGGCCTTAGTCCACGATCTGACCGAATCGAGAACTTCGGATCATTCCTATGTTGAAAAGGTTTACGTCAAAGAAAACGACGAACTTGCGGCCAGAGATATTTTTGAAGGCACGAGTCTTACCGATTATGAAGAAGCCTGGAACCAATTCGAGTCAAGGGAATCGATAGAAGCCAAGATCGTAAAGGACGCTGACAATCTTGATGTCGATTTGGAAATGAGGGAACTTGAGGAGCAAGGATCCAAACTTCCCAAAAAATGGGCCCAATCCAGGAAGCTCATCCGGGAAACGAAGCTTTATACGGAATCCGCAAAGAAAATTTGGGACGAGATTCAAACGTCCGACGTTTCGAACTGGCATTTGATTGCAAACAAATGGGTCAAGCTGCCCAATGCCGGAAAATAATCCGGCGTTTCCCTATAATTTTTTGAATATCTTAATTTAGATTTCCTTTATGGACGAACTTCTCAAAAACATTTTAAACCTAAAAGGCCGGATGGAAGACCTGAAGGAGCATCTTTGAGCTAGAATCCAAGAAACAAAAAATCTTGGAACTGGAAGATGCCATGTCAGACCCGCAGTTTTGGTCTGACCAAACGCAGGCTAAACTCAAAGCCAAAGAACTGGACGAGCTCAAAAAAACAGTCGAGGGGTGGACGAAACTGGAAGCGGACACTTCAGAGCTTTCTGACCTGGCCGAAATGGCCAAAAAAGAACCTTCTTCAGGGCTGGAAGCCGATTTAAAGGCAAAATTTGCCCTTTTGGAGGGCTTTTTTGAAGAATATAGAGTAAAGACCTTCCTTTCGGAAAAATACGACAACCACGACGCCATCATGTCCATTCACGCCGGCGCGGGCGGAGTTGACGCCCAGGACTGGGCCGAGATGCTGCTTCGGATGTACCTGAGGTTTGCGGACAAGCTTTCCTTTAAAACCGAGGTCATTGACCAAAGCCGCGGCACTGAAGCCGGGATCAAAAGCGTGGTCATTGAGATAAAAGGACCGTTCGCCTACGGCTACCTGAAGGGCGAGGCCGGAGTTCATCGCCTGGTCAGGCAGTCTCCGTTCAACGCCGTGCATACCAGGGAAACTTCGTTTGCCTTAGTCGAAGTCCTGCCGGTCCTTGAAGAGCAGGAATTCAAACTGGACGAAAGCGAAATCGAAATCGAAGCCAAAACTTCCCGCGGCCACGGCGGCCAATCGGTGAACACGACTTACTCCGCCATCCGCGCCACGCATAAGCCAACCGGGATCACGGTCACCATCCAAAACGAGCGCAGCCAAACCCAAAACAAGCAACAGGCCTTAAAGATCATCGCGGCCAAGCTGGCTTCGCTGGAAGAGGAAAAACAGCGGCAGGAAAAACTGAAGCTGCGCGGCGAATTTCACAGTGCGGAGTGGGGGAACCAGATCCGATCTTACGTCATTCACCCCTATAAACTGGTCAAAGACCACCGCACGAACTACGAAACAAGCGACGCCGAAAGGGTTTTGGATGGGGGCTTGGACGAATTTGTCAAAATTTATCTGGAAAATCGCAGTAAAGGAAGTTTCTAGCAGTTTTTTTGCGCTATAATATATAGTAAGGGTTAAGTTAAGGAAGGCCTAAATGATCACTTTTGAAAAAGTTTCAAAAAGCTTCGGCAGCCTGGTGGCTTTAAACGAGATCGACCTTGAGATCCATAAAGGCGAATTCATCTCCTTAGTCGGCCAGTCCGGTGCTGGAAAATCGACGCTTTTAAGCCTCATCATCGGCGAGGAGCGGCCGGACGGGGGAAGAATCTTAATCGACGACATTGACGTGGCTCAGATCAGGCGCACTGACATTCCTTACCTTCGCCGCAAGATCGGCATGGTCTTCCAGGACATTAAACTCCTCCCTAACCGCACCGCCTACGAAAACGTAGCCTTTGCCCTGGAAGCCGCCGGAGAGCACGCCGAAGTCATTTCCAAAGAAGTCCCCAACATTCTTGAAATGGTCGGCCTTCAGGACAAATCCAAAGCCTTTCCGCACGAAATGTCCGGAGGCGAAAAGCAGCGCGTTGCCATTGCCCGGGCTTTGGTCCACAAGCCCGTGCTTTTATTAGGCGACGAACCGACCGGCAATTTGGATTCCATCAACGCGTTCGAGGTCATTCAACTTCTGCTTAAGATCAACAAGGCCGGGACTACCGTCATTTTGGCCACTCACGCCAAAGACCTGGTCGATTCGATCAAAAAGCGGGTCGTGACTTTGGAAAAAGGACTGATCATCAACGACCAAAAAAAGGGCAAATACGTTTTATAAGAATCTAACACCATGACCAAAACCTTCGGCCGCGCCATCAAAGCCGGCTTCACAAATTTTTTCAGGAACATCTGGCTGTCGCTGGCCGCGACTTCGATCATGGCCATAACGCTTTTGATCATCACCACGATCTTTCTTTTGTACACTGCCACCCAGCTTTCCATCGGCCGGATCAAGGACAAGGTTGGCATTTCCGCGTACTTCAACGCCCAAACCAGCGAAAAGGAAATCTTGGACCTCAAAGCCCAGCTTGAACAGATGCCTGAGATCAAGAGCGTGGAATATATTCCCAAAAACGTAGCCATCGACAAATTCCGGGAAGCCCACAAAGACGAGCCGCTGCTTTTGGAAACCTTGGACGAATTTAAGGACAGTGAAAATCCGCTGCCCAATTCTTTTGCCATCAAAGCTCATAACCTTGAAGACTACGACAATCTTTCGGCTGTTTTGAAATCCGACCGCTACACGCCCTATTTCGACCGCATCAGGGACAACAAACTCGTCATCGACCGGTTGCTTAAGGCGATTGAGGTTATAACCCAGATCGGAATCGCGCTCATTGTTATCTTTGCCCTGGTCACGATCTTGGTCATCTTCAACACCATTCGGCTGACGATCTACAACCGCAGGGAAGAAGTTGAGATCATGCGCCTGGTGGGCGCGACCAACTGGTATATCCGCGGTCCCTTCATCACCGAAGGGATTATGTACGGCTTGATCGCGACCATTCTCGTTTCGCTGATCACGATCGCGGTCCTACCCACTCTGTCCGAAAACATCCAGAGGCTCCTGAAACTGCCATATGAACTCAGCGGCTCGTTCACCCAGAAGCTCTTCCTTGAAACCATGGTCGTCAATCTGGTGGTTTCGGTGAGTTTCGGCATGCTGGCTTCAGCGATTGCGATGCGGCGGTATTTAAGGATATAATAATGAAAATACTCTTTCTTAAGGATGTATCAGGCTCTGGCAGGGCAGGGGAGATCAAGGAAGTGTCGGACGGTTATGCCAGAAACTTCCTCTTGCCCAAGAAACTGGCGACAATTGCCACAAAATCAGCCGTAAACGTGGTTGAAAAAGAGCGGCGCGAAAAGCTGGAAAAGACCAAGCGGCAGGAAGAAAAACTGAAGGAATTGTCGGACAAGCTTTCAAAAAGCACGTTCGTGATCCTGGGCAAAGCCAGCAAACAGCATTTGTTCGCCCAGGTAACCAAAGAACAAATCGCGGAGGTCATCAACAAGCGCTTTGGGCTGGAGCTTTCGCCTGACAGAATTGAACTTAAAACCCCAATCAAGCAGCTGGGGCCTAGCGAAGTTGAAATCCGGCTCGCAGCCGGCAACAAAACATTAATTCACTTGGAGATCAAACCAGAATGAAAAAAGCAAGGACATCCAAAAACAGAAGAACCGTAAGCAAATCAAAAGCCAGCTCCAAATCGCGGAAGCCGACAAAATACATCTTTGTCTCCGGCGGCGTCATTTCAGGCCTGGGAAAAGGGATCACAGCTTCGTCTATCGGCGCGATTTTAAAGAGCAAGGGCTACAAAGTCTCTCCGGTGAAGGTTGATATGTATCTTAATCTCGACGCGGGCACTATCAGGCCGCAGGAGCACGGCGAAGTTTTCGTCACTGACGACGGAATCGAAACCGACCAGGATCTGGGACATTACGAACGTTTCCTAAACGACAGCCTGTCCCGGATCAATTACATCACCACCGGCCAGGTCTATTCCGAAGTTTTGCGCAAAGAGCGGTCGTTCGAATACGACGGCGAGGATGTTGAAGCCATTCCCCACATCACTGACGAGATCCTAAGACGGATCAAGCTGGCCGGGAAAGGCGCTGACATCGTCATCATCGAACTGGGCGGGACCGTCGGCGAATATCAAAACGGTATTTTCTTTGAAGCTTCCCGTATCATGAAACTAAGGCAGCCGCAGGATGTCATGCATATCCACGTGGCATACCTTCCCATTCCCGGAAACTTAGGGGAAATGAAATCAAAACCCGTGCAGCAGTCCGTCAGGATATTAAACTCCATGGGAATTGAGCCTGATTTTGTGGTGGCCCGCGCGGAACAGCCCGTCGACGACCGAAGAAAAGAACGCATCGCCTTGTTCTGCAACGTCAGCAAGGATGCGGTCATTTCCAACCCTGATCTTCCTTCCATCTATGAGGTGCCGCTCGTCATGCAGAATCAAAAGTTCGGCGAAAAAATCCTGGCCAAGCTCGGTTTCCCGGCCGGCAAAAAGGACCTTAATCAGTGGCGTTCGCTGGTCCGGACCATCAAAGGAGTCAAACGGGAAATCAACATTGCCGTGGTCGGCAAATACTTTGCCACTGGCAACTTCAACCTCTCCGACGTCTACGTATCCATTATCGAGTCGCTCAAGCATGCTTCCTGGGCCAACCGCGTCAAACCGCATTTGCATTGGATCGATTCGGAAAAGATCGAAAAAGAGGGGGCCGGACTTTTGGAAGGCATGGACGGAGTCGTTATTACCCCGGGCTTCGGCAAGCGGGGAATCGAAGGCATGATCTCGGCCATTACCTTTGCCCGCACCAAGCACATCCCTTATCTGGGGCTCTGCTACGGCATGCAAATGGCCACCATTGAATTTGCCCGCAATGTTTTGAAACTCAAGAACGCCAACAGCACGGAGATCGACCTTAACACCAAGTTTCCGGTCATCCACGTTATGCCGGACCAGGAAAAGAAGCTTTTGAAAAAAGAATACGGCGGAACGATGCGCCTCGGCAGCTGGGACTGCGTTTTGAAGGATGGCAGCCGAGCTTTTGAAGCTTACGGACAAAAAAAGATCGCGGAGAGGCACCGCCACCGTTTTGAATTCAACAATAAGTTCAGAAAACAGTTTGAAGCCAAAGGCATGGTCTTCTCGGGCACAACCCCGGATGGCCAGCTCGTCGAGATCATTGAGCTTCCTCAGCACCCGTTTTTCGTGGGCGTTCAGTTCCATCCCGAATTCAAATCACGGCCCTTAAGCCCCAGCCCGCTGTTCGTGGCCTTTACCAAAGCCTGCCTTAAAGTCAGCAACCTCGTTAAAGCCTTAAGGGACAAAGAAGACAAGGCGAAAGAAGCGGAACAGCAGGCTGAAAAAGATCTTGCGGCCAAGGTCAATGTCATCGCTTCCTAAACTATCGGAAATATCAAAAAGCGCCTGGAATCCCAGGCGCTTTTTTATTTGAGTGTTGCCTTAAGCAATTTTCGCCGGAGCCGGAACTGGCTCACCAGGCGTTTTTGCCTTCGGCCCCATAGGCTTAAGCATCCTCATCATGGACCCGAATGCCATGGCCGTAAGAAGTGCTACGATCAGCCAGCCGACCAGCGGCACCCAAGCCAGCAATCTGTAGACTACTGCCCCGATTAATATCGAGTACCAAGTCACGACCGGCAGATTGGACTTCTTATACCACTGGACCAAAACGCTTCCAATGTAAACCGCGGTAACGATCATAGACAGCGTAAGCAGGGCCAGATAAGCAAATAGCAGCGGGAAGGCCAGATACCAGCCGATCAGTGAAATAAAGAGGATCACAATCGCAATGGGAATCACGATCAAGAACAAAATTCCCAAACCGAGGCTTAAGAGCGGGCTTTCCGAAGTCGAGATCAAAACCGTTTCCAATTTGCCTCGGGAATACCTGGACAAAAGCCAGCCAGCGATGAACAAGCCCAGCAGTTGAGCCAAGGAAAACCAGGCGAAAAGCTTTCTCATTTCGTTGCGCGCAGGCTGCGGCTCAAGCTTCTGAAAATTAATGTTTCCGACCTTAGCCCCGTCTTTGATCACGGCCGAATTTTGCCCTTTGTAATTGATGGTACCCAGCACTTCGCTTTGCGGACCAAAGGTCAGGGTGCTCGCCCGGATATCCACGTCGCCCGTAATCTTCGAGTTGATCACAACGTCCTTGCCCGCGAGTTTGGCTTTGCCTGCAACAGGGGAGTCGATCGTCAGGCTGTTTCCAGCCGCGACCACATCGCCGGCAACACTTGTCGAACTTGAGAGCCTGACAACATTGCCAGCAGCCAAAATATCTCCGCCTACCGACCCCGAGATCGTAACACTGTTTCCGGCCAGCCGGGCGTTATTGCCGACCCTGCCGGTTACAACCACATTTTGACCGGCTGCGTTAAGGTCCTTTTCGATGCTGCCCAAAACGTTGACGACGTTTCCCGCGGCATACAGATCACCAGTGACATTAGCGTTGACAGTGACGTTGGCTGCGGCTGTGTAGACATTGTGAGCCTGCGCCCCGGACTGAATCAGAACGTCGCTGTTCTTGTCGCTGGGAACTATGAACTCAGCGGCAAAAACCGTCGT
>JBLMZH010000011.1:0-13024 GCA_050258715.1 Acidobacteriaceae bacterium | reverse complement strand
AAACCGTCAGGCGGTCTTCGTCGGAAAGTTCTTCAATGCCCAAAATGGCGATAATGTCCTGCAGGTCTTTGTATTTCTGCAAAACTTTTTGCACGCCGCCGGCGACTTCATAATGCTCCTGCCCGACGATGTTCGGGTCGAGCACGGTCGAAGCCGAGTCGAGCGGGTCGACTGCGGGATAAATGCCGAGTTCGGACAAGCTTCTTGAAAGCACGACGGTCGAATCCAAGTGTCCAAAGGTCGTTGCCGGGGCCGGATCAGTCAAATCGTCCGCCGGTACGTACACTGCCTGAAGCGACGTGATCGAGCCGTTGTTCGTGGAAGTAATTCGTTCCTGAAGTTCGCCCATGTCAGTGGCCAAGGTCGGCTGGTAACCGACGGCTGACGGGATGCGTCCTAAAAGCGTGGACAGCTCAGAACCTGCCTGGGTGAAGCGGAAAATATTGTCGATAAAGAGCAAAACGTCTTGCTTTTCCTCGTCGCGGAAATATTCAGCCATGGTCAGACCGGTCAGACCGACGCGGGCGCGGATCCCAGGGGGTTCGTTCATTTGTCCGAAGACCATGGAGGTTTTGCTGAGCACGCCTGAGTCTTTCATTTCGCCATAAAGATCGTTGCCTTCGCGCGAGCGCTCGCCGACTCCGGCAAAAACCGAAACGCCGCCGTGTTCAGCTGCAATGTTGCGGATCAATTCGGTTATGACAACGGTTTTCCCCACGCCGGCACCCCCGAACAGCCCGACCTTGCCGCCTTTGATGATCGGAGCGATGAGGTCAATAACCTTGATTCCCGTTTCAAGCAAAGCGACTTTGGTGGATTGCTGATGGAACTTCGGCGCGGGCCTGTGGATGGGATAAGATATGTCGCTGACAGCGGCCGGCTTGTTGTCTATGGGTTCGCCTAAGGCGTTGAACATCCGGCCCAAGGTGGCCTTGCCGACTTTGACCGAAATCGGAGCCTTGGTGTCCGTTACCGGAAGCCCGCGCTGCAGCCCGTCAGTTGCGCCCATGGCGATCGTTCTGACCTCGCGATTCCCAATGTGCTGGGCTACTTCCAAAACCAATTTTTTTCCGTCGAACTCGACCTCCAGGGCATGCAGAATTTCCGGCAATTCCTGACTGAATTCCACGTCGACGACCGGCCCGATGACTTGTGTGATTTTTCCTTTGCTCATAAGTTAGTGTTAGGCTTACTGATTAAAAATATTAAAATTAGTCTTCCATTGCGATCTTGGCCGCGGAGATTTCGGCAAGCTCTCTCGTGATTCCGGCCTGTCTGGTCTGGTTGGCGGTCAATGTCAGATCTTCGATCAAATCGGACGAGGATTGGCTGGCGTTGCGCATGGCGACCATTCTGGCCGAATGCTCGGAGGCTGAAGTTTCCACCAGGCATTGATAGACCGTGAATTCGATGGCTCTGTAAACCAAATGATCAAGAACCTTCTTGGCGCTCGGTTCAAACAAGAATTCTTCGGCAGCCGACTCGCCCTTGGTTTCGATCGGAAGTAATTTCAAAAGCGTCGGTTTTTGGACCAGGGTCGAAACAAAATGGCTGTAGATCACAAACACGGAATCGTATGTGTAGTTTAAAAAGTCGTCGATCGCGATTTTTGAGATGGGCTTGGCATCAAAAACAGTAATCTTGCGGTCGATGGTATTGAAGGCCGCGACCAAATTCTGCTTCATTTTGCGGAGCACTTCAGCGCCTTTTTTACCGACCGTGATAAAATCGAATTCTGCGTTTTCAACCGATCTCACCAGTCTCAAGGCTTCGTTTATGGCATTGGCGTTAAACGCCCCAGCCAAGCCCCGGTCAGATGTGATGAGAATGACTAGGGTTTTGCCCTTGGCTGTTCCATCAGGCTTTGGCGGGCGGCTGACCAACGGGTGGCTTGCGATGTTGCCGGCCTTGGCCAGGTTGTTTAAAAGTTCGGAGGACATGGTGGAATAGGGCCTGGATGAAAGAGCCAGGCTCTGCGACTTGCGCATCTTGGCCGCGGAAACAAGCTCCATGGCCTTGGTGATTTGGCCGATGTTCTTGACCGACTTGATTCTTCTTCTGATTTCGCGGCTATTTGTGGCCATAGCCCTCGTTAAATTCCTTAATTGCCTTGGATAATTCTTCTGCCAGCTGGTCCGACCAATCCCCGGTCAATTTCTTGAGCAAGGATTTTTGCTGGGTGTTCATGAACTGCACGAACCTCGTCTCCCAATTCTTCGTATCGGCAACCGCGACATCATTCAAATATCCGTTAGTTGCGGCGTAAATTACGGCGACTTCCATTTCAACCGGCATCGGCTGGTACTGGTCCTGTTTTAAAATTTCGGTTATCCGCTTGCCAAGCTCAATACTGGCCTTGGTTTCCGGGTCCAGATCCGAAGCGAACTGGGCAAAGGCGGCCAATTCCCGAAACTGCGCCAAGTCGAGCCTGAGCTTGCCCGCCACTTTTTTCAGCGATTTGATCTGGGCCGCAGAGCCGACGCGCGAAACTGAGAGTCCGACGTTAAGAGCCGGTCTAACGCCCTGATAAAAAAGATCGGTTTCAAGATAGATCTGGCCGTCAGTGATCGAAATGACGTTGGTGGGAATATAGGCGGAAACGTCGCCGGCCTGAGTTTCGATGATCGGCAAAGCGGTCAAAGACCCGCCGCCCTTGGTGTCGCTTAATTTGGCAGCTCTTTCCAACAGGCGGGAATGTAGATAAAAGACATCGCCCGGGAAAGCTTCGCGGCCCGGCGGGCGTCTGAGCAACAGGGAGATTTCGCGATAAGCCACGGCATGTTTGGACAAGTCGTCATAAATGACCAGGGCATGTTTGCCGCGGTCCAGGAAGTATTCGCCGATCGCACATCCGCTAAACGGAGCAATGTAAGAGAGTGAGGCCTGCTCGGACGCGCCTGCGATGACAACGATCGTATTCTTCATGGCGCCGCGCTTCTCGAGTTCGGCCACAATGCGGGCAACCTTGGATTCCTTTTGTCCGATGGCCACGTAGATGCAAACCACGTCAGTGTCTTTTTGGTTGATGATCGTGTCGATGGCCACGGCGGTTTTTCCGGTTTGGCGGTCGCCGATGATCAGTTCGCGCTGGCCGCGGCCGATCGGGATCATGGAATCAATGGCCTTGATCCCGGTCTGCAAAGGCTGGGTGACTTTTTTGCGTTCAATAACGCCGGCAGCGATGCGTTCGATTGGATACAATTCCTTGGAATCTATCGGTCCTTTGTTGTCGACGGGCTGGCCCAAGGCATTGACCACGCGCCCGATCAAGGCTTCCCCGACCGGGACTGAAAGGATTTTGCCGGTTCGTTTGACCTTGTCGCCTTCCTTGATGTGGTGGTAATCGCCCAAAAGAATCGCGCCGATAAAGTCACGCTCGAGGTTTAGGGCCACACCCATGGTGCCGCCGGGAAATTCCAACATTTCCGAGGCTTTGGTTTCCATCAAACCGGAGATTCTGGCCACGCCGTCGCCGATGTGAAGCACGGTCCCGACCTTCTCAGCCTTAGCCGAGGTTTCGAAGCTCTCTATTCGTTTTTTTAGTTCTTGAATTACGTTGCTCATGGTTATTCCTTAAGATTATCTTTTAAATTCTTTAGCGATCCCTGGACCGATGCGTCTATGACTGTGTCTTCCATCTGGATGATCACCCCTCCGATCAGCGACTCGTCTATCTTTTTCTTGATCACCACATCGCCCTTGGTCAGTTCATTGAGCTTGCTTATGACCTTTGACTCGGCTTGCTTGTCCAGAGGCCGGGCCGAGGTGACGTGGGCCAAGGTTTTGCCTTTATCCTTCAGTTCCAGCCGGTAAAGCTCATCTTCGATGGCCGGGAACAGCCTCAAATCGTTGTTCTCGACCAAAGATTTGACGAAGTTGTCTAAGACCACGTCTTCGTCCTTGGGATTCGTCGACTGCAGGGCTTCGTGCAAAGCCTGGGCGTATTGGTTGGCGGAATATTTCATGGCTTACTTTAAGCTCGACTCAATAATAGTCCGATCCTTAACAGGGTCGAGTTTTTGCTTGAGAATTTTTTCCGTGGCAGTGACGACCAAGGTCGCGATTTCGTCCTTGGCCTGGCTGATCATTTCCTGCCGGTCGGATTCAATCTGCTTGCGGTTCTGCTCCGCCACTTTAGCCGCGGCAGCCTGAGCTTCTGTCAAAAGTTCGGTCTTAAGCTTTTCTGCGGTTTGAGTCGAGTTCTTGATTATTTTTTCAGCTTCGGAACGGGCCTTGCCCATCTCTTCGGACTTCCAAACGTCAAAATTTTTCTTTTCTTTTTCCATAACGTCCGTGATCTGAAGACCCATTTGGATCCGCTCCTGCCGTTCGGTCAGATTTTTGGCGATAGGCTTGGCGATCCATTTCCAGAAGATAAACAAAACAATGGCGAAGTTGACGAGTTGCGCCAAAAACAGCTTCCAGTTGATGCCTAAAGTGCCCAAAAGTCCTTCTTTGGCCGGTTCGCTCGCTGCGGCAGCTTCGGCTACGGCTTCAGCTGCTAAAAAAATGTGGTGAAGCATAATTCAGATTATCCCGCTTAAGGGTTTTAAGTTTCAAAGAGCTGGGGACCAAAATCCCCAGAAACTTCAGAACCTAAATAATGAAGGCAATGACCAGGGCGTAGATGGCGATAGCTTCCGCAAAGGCCATGCCCAAGAGCATCGGGACGAACAGCTTGTCTGCTGACTCCGGATTGCGGCCGATGGATTCCATGGCCTTGCTCGCGGTCATACCAATGGCGAGGGCCGGCGCAATGCCGCCGATCGCGATTGTGAAGCCCTTGATCAGGATGCTGATCATTTCTGGCGTCATAATGATTCCTTTTGTCTACCTGCCACTCGACCCCGAATGCGGTCGGTGAGGATAGGGTTAAGAACAAAGCCGAAGGTTCGCGCTGGAACTTTCAGCCTTGGCCTCAATCAATGATGTGAAGATTCGGGGATCGGCGAAGTGGCCATGGTCAAATAAACCAATGTCAGCATGGAGAAGACCAAAGCCTGAATCAGTCCGACCAAAATTTCAAGGAACATGAACGGCAGCGGCACGACATAAGCGATGAGCGAGGCCAGCACGGTCAGAAGAACTTCACCCGCGAAGACGTTGCCGAACAACCGAAGCGAGAGCGAAACCATTTTGGCGATTTCGGAAAAAATTTCGATAAAGCCCACGGCAAATTCAATGCCGGCGATCATGATCCCCACCCCGCCTTTCCTTAAGGCGCGGTAAAGGTCGCCGAGCTTCACAAACTTGTTGGCGTATTTAAAGAAGCCAATGGCAAAAATTCCGACGATATGGGAAGTGATCACGGCAAAGATGGCCATGGCCAAAGTCATGTTCAGGTCCGAATTGGCCGGGCGCAAAAACGGGATCAGCTCGAGATGGCCCTCGGGGTTTAAGAGATAGCGCCCGATGGAGCCGGTTCCGGGAATCAATCCCATCCAGTTCGAAAGTAGAATGAAAAAGAACAAGCCGCCGACGATCGGCAGGAATTTCAGGGTCTTTTTGTGGTCCTTGGTCACGCCGTCAATATAGCCAATGACGATCTCAATGATCCATTCCGCGAAATTTTGCAGCCCTTTGGGGACCATGGATCGCTTGCCCTTGATAAGAAAACCGATAAACAGAAAAAATAAAACGGCCAATGTCGAGTTGATCAGGGCATTGGTCACGGGAAACCGTCCTAGGTAGAAGATCGGTTCAGCGACTAACGGCGGAAGGGCAAAAATCATTTGGGAATCAAAGATTTAATTTTTATGGTCAGCCACCAGGTGGTTGCTGTGATCGCCAGCACTATTCCTCCAAGGGTAAACCACGGTTTAGTGTCATATTTTGCATCGAGCCACTTGCCCAAAAACCCCAGAGCAATGAGCGGCAAGGCAATTATGAAGCCGAGCTCCATGGCCATCGACGCCATCTGCCATTTGTCTAGTCCACCCTTTTTAGGATTTTGGCTTGTTTCAGGCATCAATGTTTTAAAATCGCGCAATAAGTTTAACAAAAATTGGCAGACCTCGCAAGACTCGATTTTTTTTCTTGCGCAAATTTGCACAAATCCTTGAAAAACAACAAAAAGTTCCCTATTAAACGGGAGCTAAGTCAGCGTATATATTGATCAATTTACTGGAGCCCACGGTCGGGCTTGAACCGACAACCTGCGGTTTACGATACCGCTGCTCTACCAGTTGAGCTACATGGGCCGGCTCCATTGCCAGCTTTTACAGCTTAAGCATCAGCAATGTCTGAATTATACCAACATTTTTGAGGTTATTCCAATTATTTGGACTTATGTAAGGCCTTGGCTTCCTCGATCATGGACCCCATAAGCGCCAATCCTTGTTCCCAAAATTTCGGATCTTCCAAGTCAATGCCAAACGGTTCGAGCTGCTGCTTTGGCGACAACAAGCTTCCGGTTTCCATGAGCTTCAAATATTTTGGCACGAAAGAATCGGGATTTTTTTTGTAGATGGCATAAAGGGAAAGGGTCAAAAGTTCGCCAAAGGAATAAGCGTAGACATAAAACGGCGTATGAATAAAGTGCGGGATATAAGACCAAAGATTCGAATACTTTTGATCTATTGCAACCGAAGTCCCGTGCATTTCTTTTTGGTTTGTTTGCCACAACTCATCCAGCTCGTCAGGAGTCAGCTCTCCTTTTTGTTTTTGAAGGCTGTGGACCTCTTTTTCAAAATTATACATGGAAATTTGGCGGTGGACCGTGGCGATCATGTTCGTGATTTGGTCCATGTACAAACTGAATTTCCGCTTCGGGTCGCTTTCAGCGTTTCTTAGGCTGTCGAAGACGAGCATTTCGCAAAAAACGCTCGCGGTCTCAGCCAAAGTCAAAGGATGGTCAAAGTTCAAAAGAGTTTGTTTGCACATCAAAAAGGCATTGATGCCGTGTCCGAGTTCGTGGGCTAAGGTCTTTACGTCCCTGACCGTTCCGAAGTAGTTCATAAATACCACGGGATGGGTGTTTGGCGTCATCCCGGAGCAATATGCTCCGTTTCGCTTGCCTGAGCGGGGCCGGGCATCTATCCAGGAGCTTTCAAAGAAAGTTTGGGCGATTCTGGCAAAAACCGGAGAAAATTTTGCAAACGATTCCAAAACGGTTTTCTTAGCCTGGTCAAACTTAATGTTAGTCTGCTGCTCGCCCACTGGGGCGTAGCGGTCAAAATACTCAAGTTGCTTGAGTTTAAGAGCTTTGGCTTTGAAACGGTAAAAATCCTGCACGACTTTATAATGTTTTTTGACAGCGGCGTTTAAGCTGTCTACGACGGCTTGCGTGATTTCGTTAGTTACGTGCCGTTCTTCTTCGGGGCTGGGAAATTTTCTGTAGAAATCCGAAATTGCCTTGTCCTTGATCAGACTGTTGTAGATTAAGGACAGCATTTGCCTGTCCTGCTTAAGCCCGGCAGTCAGCGCTTCCGCCGCGGCTTTTCTTTTTAATCGGTCTTTATCGTCCAAAAGGTTCAGGACCTCTTCCAAGCTTACCTGTCTTTGTTTGCCGTTGAGCTTGATCGAAAACGACTTTTGCGACAAATGCTGATCAAAAAGCCGGACCAGAGCCGCTGTGGTCAGTGACTTGTCATTAAAAATCTTCTCCTGCTCTTCAGGAAGCAAATAAGGCTTATGTTTGGCAATCTCGGTTAAATAGTGCTGATAATTCTTCAGTGAAGGGTGGTTGGAAAGCCGATCCAATTCTTGCTTGGGAAGCCGGGCCAGATCCAGATCGAAAAACAGCAGCTGTTTTCGAATCTCCAGGAACAGTTCCCGGCTTTTTTGCGCTTTTACCGCATTGCCGATGTCAGTACTGTCAGTGGTGTAGACAAGTTCGCAAAAACCAGCGGCTTTTTCAGCGAGTTCCAGAATCTTTTCGAGCGCGCGGAACATGTTCAAAAGCAGAGCAGAACTGATTTTAGGCTTGATCTTGCCTGAATATTTTTTTCGAAAGCTTTTTGACTCAGCTAAAGAAGTTCCAAGGTCATTAAAGATCCTGGGATCGCGGGTATTTTTATAAAAGTCCGACAAGTCCCATTCAGGGATCTGGGTTTTATTTGAGGTTTTCATTAGACGACAACCTGCGCTTCCTGAGGTTTGGGATAGCCAAACAGCAGAGGATGAAAGATTTTTGCCATAACTTCAACTCCGTCAACGAGCCTTGGCCCGGGGCGCGCCAAAAAATTGTTGGAATTTAAGAAATACACCTGGGATTTTTTGACGGCATTCAGTTTTTCCCACCCGGCGCGGTACTTAAATAGATACAGGTCTTTTTTAACCTGTTCAATTGTCATATTTGCCGGAGAGAAGATTATGACGTCAGGATTGACCGTTACGACGTCGTACCAGTCTACTAATTTGGGCGCCTGGCCATATTTCACAAGCAGCGGCTCGCCTCCTGCGATCTTGACCATTTCCGGGACCCACCAGCCTGAAATTCCTACTGGGCTTAAGCGGCTGATAACCACGGCAGTCGGCTTTCTTATCGGGCGGTGCCGGGGCGGAATATTATGAAGCCTGTATTTCAGTCTTTCAACCAAGGGCCGGCTTTGTTCGGAAATCCCGGCGGCATCAGCAATGATCCGAATCGCGTCCAACACGTGGTCGAGATTTTTGGGGTTGATCGAGATGGTCAGATTTTTGTCGCGCAAAATCTTGGCTGATGGAAGATTTTCCGTGGAGGCAAACGGGCAGGCTTGGCAGGATTCCTGGGTTAAGATGATGTCGGGCCTGATACCTGCGATCATTCTCTGGTCAAAGTGGCAAATACTGGTCCCTTGATGTGCCAGATTCGAAACTTCGCGCTGGATATCGGACTTGGCAATGTTTTTAGTGATCCTTTTGGGGATGACTTTGACCTTTTTGGCTTCAGGATGGTCTGAATCAGCCGATCTACCGACCAGGTTTTCCGCCAAACCCAAGTAACAGACGATCTCTGTCGTCTGGGGCGTGAGTGAAATTATCCGGAGTCCTTCAGCCATGGATTTGGTTATGGTGTTTAAACGTTTTATCTCAGTCTACTGTTTCGATTTTCAACTCAATTATACAATATTAATTTCGTTTGCCATAGAAATCCTTGGACTAACTCAAAACTTATGTAGCATTCATCTCCAAGGTGATGTTAATAAAAATAACTTCGAAATTCGAAGTTATTTTTTGAAACATTAGCGAGGACTTTGGCAAAAAATCAGTCTAGAATCGAGGATCCCTCTGATTTTTTTTGCCGAAGTCCAAGCGTACTTTTGGAGCGGGATACGGGAATCGACCTCGCGCTTAGGCGCTCGGTACCCGGGGCAGCGACAAACGTCCACCGGACGTTTGTCGGTCGCTCGGTTGCTCCTTAAGTCGCGCCTCGCTTCTGCCCTTCGATTTCCGCCTCATCCTCAATAATGAAAAATTTCCCACACAAGGTGAGAAATTTTTCATGGAGCAGGTAGCGGGAATCGAACCCGCGCTCTAACCTTGGGAAGGTCATGTACTACCATTATACGATACCTGCAAAAGCTCTCTTAGGAATTTTTGATCGTTATGATCTTAACACTTTTCGCTTCCTGCGAAAACCAATCATCATAGCCGCTTGTTTTGACCAATATCTGCTTGATGTGCCAGAGCTTTTTCCCGTTTTGATTGGCGGTTTCCACGGGATAGATCAAGTGATATCCCTGTCTGCTGACTAAGACATGATCAATGACCCTCCCAACAGGGCTGATGGAATATTGCGCCTCCAGTTCCGGCAAAACCTGACCGTGAGCGACAAACCCGATGTCGCCTCCCAGTTGTCCGGAAACTTGGTCGTTACTAACTTCTTTGGCCACGGTTTCAAAACTCTCGCCGGCCTTGATCCGGTCGAGCGCAGTCTGGGCCTTGGTCATTGAGGCATTATTTAATCCGAGATCGGAATTAAAATGATTTTTTAAGGCCGCGTCCCAGGCCAAAGGCCCGGCCACGAACTTAACAAACAAGCCTTCGTCCCCGTCAAAATACTGGTTGAGAAAATTTTGATAATCGTTCCCCTGTTCGTTTTTTAAAAATGCCAGCTCATCAGATACCGAATCTGAACCCAGACGCACTTTATGGTTTTCGGCAATGCTTTTTGTCTGCTCATTCTTGATCAATTGATTGAGAACCTGACTTTTATCTGTGGTCGAATCAAGTTTTTCCCCGATCTCATATGCCTTTTCCAAATCGTAGGCGGTAACGACATGATTTCCGACAATCTTGATTACCGCAGCTTTTTTTACCATTAAAGTCACGGCGTCGCTTGAATTGGATGCATAACCTAAATAAATCGAAACAGCTAAAAGGACGGCGATTGCCGCAGTGGTCATTAAAATGAGTTTTAGCCGTTTAAGCTTCATTAATTTGTGGCGAAGAAGTAATCAAGCCATTTCCTTGGGTTGCTCTTTACGGGAGCCGTTTCCGAGGCGGAATTTTGCTGATCCGATTCTTTCGGCAAGACAACGACCTGTTCCCCAGGCTTTTGCATGTTCAATTGCTCCCTGGCCTGCCGCTCGGCATATTCGCTCGTGCCGAGATATTTGATCAGCTCGGAAAGCTGCTGGTTCTCCCTGTTGATCCGGTCGCTTTCTGACTTAAGCTGTCCGATCTCAGTGTCCACTTCCCGTTTTTGGACCAGAAGTTTGGCCGTAACAAACATGACCATGGCGAGCATTCCCACCAGGACCACTGTCGTAAATCTAGATTTAAGTATGTCCTTGGGATCCATTCAAATTACATGAAAGCCGGGAAGATGGTAAACGCCACCAAGGCAAGAATGCCCAAAATGGAGATCACCAGCCAGATTTTTTTTATGATTTCTTGCTGTCTGCTCATAATTATTTTTTTAAGAGGGCTAGGAACGCTTCCTGGGGAATATCGACCGACCCTATCCGCTTCATTCTGCGTTTGCCTTTTTTCTGCTTTTCCAAAAGCTTCATCTTGCGGGTGACGTCGCCGCCGTACAATTTGGCCGTTACGTCTTTTCTCAAGGCGGGAATGTTTTCCCTGGCAATGATCTTGCCGCCGACTGCGGACTGGAGTGCAATCTCGAACTGCTGTCTTGGGATGAGCGTCTTAAGCTTGGCCACCAGACTGCGACCTTCAGACTCGACCGTGGTCCTATGAGTGATGGCTGAAAGCGCATCAACCTTTTCTCCGGCCACCAGAATGTCGAGCTTGACCAAGTCAGCCGGCCGAAATTCCAAAAATTCGTAGTTTAAAGACGCATATCCTGAGGAGACACTTTTAAGTTTATCATAAAAGTCGATAATGATGTTCGAAAGCGGCATTTCAGACGTGATCAAAACCCTGTCATTGCTTAAATATTCCATGTTTTGATAAATGCCCCGGCGCTTGGTGATCAGCTCCAGAATCCCGCCAATGTACTTTTGGGGCGCTAAAATTTCGACCGCCACCCACGGCTCTTCCATTGATTCGACCAAAGACTGATCCGGCATCTCAGCAGGCGTATGAATGGTCAAGGCATCGCCTGACTTAAGCGCCAGCTTGTACTCCACGGAAGGCGCTGTAAGCACCAAATTTAGGCCATATTCACGCGTTAAGCGTTCCTGGACGATATCCATATGCAAAAGCCCCAAAAACCCCGTTCTAAACCCGAACCCCAATGCCGGAATGCTTTCCGGCTCAAACTCAAGCGCGGCATCGTTCAATTTCAGCTTCTCGATGGAATCCCTCAGTTCCGGATAATCGTCGCCTGAAACCGGAAAGATGCTGGCGTAGACCATGGGCTGAACGTGCTTGTAACCGGGCAGCTGCTCCACTTTGGAATCAATGGTAGTGACCGTGTCTCCGACCCTAGCTTTTCTAACATCTCTTAAGCCTGTCACGATATATCCGACTTCGCCGGTAGCCAACACCGGATTGGGATGAAATTTCGGTTTGAAAAAGCCGATCTCTAAGGAATCGGCCTGGGTGTTGGTGCCGATCATCCGGATCTTTTCGTTTTTCTTGAGCGTGCCGTCAAAGATCCTGATAAAGGTCACCACGCCCCGGTGCTGGTCGTAGCTTGAGTCAAAGATAAGCGCGCGCAGCGGTTTGTTGGTGTCCCCTTTTGGCGCCGGAACTTTTTTGATGACTGCATCAAGAATCGCCTCGACTCCAATCCCAGTCTTGCCCGAAGCGTACAAAATTTCGTCAGGTGAAAATCCGAAAGCCTTGATCATTTCAGCCGCGGTCTTTTCCTTGTCGGAGTTGGGAAGGTCGATCTTATTGACCACAGGGATGATCTTAAGGTCATGCTGAAGAGCAAGGTGGACGTTGGCCAGAGTCTGAGCTTCGATTCCCTGAGTCGAATCAACCACCAGAATCGCGCCTTCGCAGGCGGCCAAAGACCTCGAGACTTCGTAAGTAAAATCCACGTGGCCTGGCGTGTCGATCAAATTTAAAATATACCCCTGCCATTCCATCCTCACCGGCTGGAGTTTGATGGTGATCCCTCTTTCGCGCTCTAAATCCATCGTGTCCAGAAGCTGTTCCTTCATATCGCGCTTCTGGATGGTGTGAGTCACTTCCAAAAGCCGGTCAGCCAGGGTCGACTTGCCGTGATCAATGTGCGCAATGATGCAAAAATTTCGGATCTTGTTCTGCATGAGGAATGTTAATTCCAGAAGTTCATGAGTATGGTAATGGGGCGCGTGGATTTAATCAATACGCTCTTTGTCGCTTTCAGAAGATTATGCGCGTCAGAAAGACCGAACAACCAGCCGAAAGCCACGAATATCAAGGCGCCGACGGTTCCGGCCCCTGCTGCCTGGAGAAAAATCCCCCAGTAAGTATGCATGTTCACGACCGGGGCAATGGCATAGAGCGCGCCGTAACAAGCCGCGGAAGACAAGGCTGTGGCAATGAGAATTTTCAGGGTGTTGATGGTCAGGTACTGATCATGAATGTTCCCGATCTTGTAATGCAACTCCGCCATGAGGATAAGAAGATTGATGATGCTTGTCAGTGAAAAAGCCAGGGCCATGCCAGGAATTCCGAATGACTTGACGAAATAATAAGTCGC
>JBLMZH010000010.1:0-13369 GCA_050258715.1 Acidobacteriaceae bacterium | reverse complement strand
GTGCTGGACGATTTCCATGGCAACATGGAGTATGAAACGGCTAAATTCCTATCTTTTAGTGCAATACCGAATAGGCCCTTTAATGGGCGGGTAGGTAGCTCGATCCTTTCGGTAACGAAAGGACCAGATAGATGATTGCTAACTTGGCGAGGTAATTCTTGCCAGGGCCAGACAGAATTCGGCTTACAGCTTGTTAAAGAAAGCAAATAAAAAAGACTGCGATATGCGGTCTTTTTTATTGTCCCGGCCTGATTGCGAATTTAGTCTTCGATTTTTTGCTTTAAAGCGTTGCGTTCTCTTTTCCGCTTGATCGCATCCAAAGTTCTTTTTCTCAGTCGCAGGCTTAAGGGGGTCACTTCCAGTAATTCGTCAGGGGCTAAAAATTCCAGGCACTCTTCGAGGCTCATGATTTTAGGCGGCGTAAGAATGATGGCTTCGTCCGAGCCCGAGGCGCGGACATTGCTTAAGCGTTTGGTCCGGTTGACGTTAAGTTCTATGTCTTCGGTCTTGGCATTTTGGCCGACTATCATGCCTTGGTAAACCTCGGTTGCGGGTCCGATGAACAGCATGCCCCGCTCCTGGGCGTTGTTAAGTCCGTAGCTGTTTGATATTCCGGTTTCAGAAGCAATCAGAGCGCCGTGCAGGGAGCTGAACTCTCCCGACAGTTCCATGGGCCGATATGAATCAAAAATGTGATTTAAAATGACCGTGCCGCGCGTTTGGGTGAGAAGCAGGCTTTTAAGCCCGATAATTCCTCGGGTGGCGATGAAATATTCCAAGTGAACTTCGCCGTTGTCCATATGCTTGATATCGACAAGCTGGCCTTTTCTGCGCCCGGCTTCTTCAATAACAGTTCCTTGGTATTCGCTCGGGATGATAATCGACAGCCGTTCGAAAGGCTCGGACTTGATCCCGTCCTCTTCGTGGATGATGACTTCTGGCTGGGAAACTTGAAGTTCGTAGCCTTCCCGGCGCATAGTTTCGATTAAGATGGCCAAATGCAGCTCGCCGCGGCCGGCCACGAGATAAGTGTCGGGGCTTCCGGTTTCGGAAACTTTTAGCGCGACATTGGTCTCAAGTTCTTTGAACAATCGTTCTCTCAAATTTCTGGAGGTCACGAATTTGCCTTCGCGCCCGGCGAACGGGGAGTTGTTGACCGAGAACGACATTCTGACCGTGGGCTCGTCTATGCTTACGGGCGGCAGCGGCTTGGGATTTAAAGGATCGGTAATGGTCGAGCCGATTGAAACGTCGGGCAGCCCTGCCACGCTGACGATCTCGCCGGCCGCAGCCTCGTTGACCGATTCTTTTTGCAAACCCTGAAAAATTGAAATGTCAGTGACTTTTCCGGAAAGCCTTTCTCCGGCCGGAGTGATCTCCAAAAGCGGCATGTTCTTTTTAAGGCTGCCCGAGTGGATCTTGCCCACGGCCTGCTTGCCTTTGTAGGAGTCGTAGGCCAAAGCCAAAACCAGGATTTGAAGGGGATTGTCAGGGAATACTTCCGGGGCGGGAATTTTTTGGAGAATGGTTTCAAACAAAGGAACCAGGTCCTTGCCTGGTTCGTTCGGGTCCAAGGTCGCAGTGCCGGCGATGGAAGAGGCATAAACGATGGGGAAATCAAGCTGCTCTTCCGTGGCGTTAAGGTTGACGAACAAATCAAAGGTGCGGTCAACAACCTCGGCGATCCTCGAATCAGTCCGGTCAATTTTATTGATAACGACAATGGCCTTAAGCCCCAACTCCAAAGCTTTCTTTAAGACGAATTTTGTCTGGGCCATGGGGCCTTCTTTGGCGTCGACTAAAAGCAAAACGCCGTCGACCATCCTCAAGATCCGTTCGACTTCGCCGCCGAAGTCGGCGTGTCCCGGAGTGTCGACGATATTGATCTTGATGTCGTTATAAACAATGGAAGCGTTTTTAGCTTTGATGGTAATGCCGCGTTCCCGCTCGAGGTCCATCGAGTCCATGATCCTCTCGCCCAAATCTTCCATGTTGCGCTGAACATGGGTCTGTCTTAACATGGCATCCACTAAAGTTGTTTTGCCGTGATCGACGTGGGCGATTATGGCAATATTTCTGAGGTCTTTTCTGATCATAAGTGCGTGTTCTGCAAAAATTTCTTCCGAGCAATTATTTTACCATAAATCAGCCCATAACACAAGGTTGGCGAATCTTGAGGATTGCTTAGGCTTTAGACCCGAGCTTTAAACTGAGGGCTTAAAATGGTATAATAAATGCGAAATTAACATTGATGAGAGCTGGCTTATGAAGAAATCAGAGCTGCTTTTTAATCTGATCGCGATCTTGGTTGATTTTTTGATGGTATTGCTGGCCGGATCAGCGGCTTTTTATTTGCGCTTCCGCCTGGAAGAGGTCAGGCCCGTAATTTTTGACCTTTCGTTTGCCAGTTATTTTACCAGCCTGTTTTTGGTTACGCCTGCGATCATTCTGCTTTTGGCTGCTGCCGGCCTTTATAATCTCAAAGGAACGAGAAAATTAAGTTATGAATTGGTCCGGCTGACATTGGCAATTTCTTCCGGCTTGCTTCTGATCGTCGTCTTATTCTTCTTTAATAAGACGGTTTTCCCGTCCCGTTTGATAATTTTGATGTCCTGGTTTTTGGCCATTCTTTTGATCGGATTAGGCCGGGTGGTTTTAAGGTTCATTCAAAGACGAATGCTGAAGAAGGGAATCGGCCTGCACCGCCTCGTGGTCATTGACCCGGTGTCTCCCCAGGCCAACATCGTGGAAGAAATCAAGAACCGCCCGGAGCTTGGGTTTAAGATTGTTGAAATTATCCGCGACAACAAGGATCCCAAATTGATCGTTGATCGCCTGGAAGCGGTGCGCGACGGAACCGGAATAGACGAGATCCTTTTGGCAAACCCATATTTTCCCAAAGACGTGAACGAGAGGATCCTGGCGTTTTGCCGCGATTACAACATTCATTTCAATTTTGTGCCGGACATGTTTGAAACGGCTCGAACCAACGTTTCCGTCGAAACTATTTCCGGCGTACCCGTGATCGTTTTAAAGACTACGCCCTTGGGAGGCTGGGGCCGGGTAATCAAGCGGACCGTGGACATTACGGTTTCGTCGCTGGGCCTGATAATTTCCAGCCCGATTTTTTTGCTGACAAGCCTTGCAATCAAGATGACTTCGAAGGGTCCGGTTTATTTTCACCAGCCGCGGGCCGCGGGATTAAGCTCCTTCGAGTGCTACAAGTTTCGGTCAATGTATTATGAATTGAGCGAAGGCACGGCCTCGGGCGACAAGCTCCGGGTCGAGCTCGAGAAGCAGAACGCGCGCTTGGGTCCTTACGTTAAGATCAAGAACGATCCGAGGGTCACTCCCGTCGGCAAATTTATCCGAAAAACCAAGATCGACGAACTGCCGCAGCTTTGGCACATTCTCCGCGGGCAAATGAGCCTCGTGGGGCCGCGCGTGCATATGGTCAAGGAAGTCGACAAGTTCCGCAATGATTTCAAAAAATTGTTCGTGATCAAGCCGGGGGCCACGGGCCTGGCCCAAATCACCCAGGCTTCCGAAAAACCGGAACTTTCCTGGGAAGAGGAAATCCAGCTCGACCAGTTCTATATTGAAAATTGGTCCATATGGCTGGATCTTTACATTATTTTCAAGACGATCTTGATTTTGCTCGGCCGCAAACCCAAGGTTGATTATTAGCCTTCGACAAGCTCAGGCTAAAGTTCTGAGCGAAGTGAAGCCGTATAAGCCCCGCACTGACAGTGAGCGGGAAGGAGTTGAGGAATGAAAATTGCCCTGGTGCATGAATACTTAACGCAGTTGGGAGGGGCTGAAAGGGTCCTTGAAAATTTTTTAGAGATTTGGCCTGACGCAACTCTCTACCTTCTGGTTTACGACAAAAACAAGACGGAAGGTAGATTCGAGAAAGTCCGCAAGGTTACAAGTTTTCTTGATAAATTTCCTTTTGTCAAAAACCACCACAAGCTGTTTTTGGCGCTGATGCCCGCGGCCATTGAAAGCTTCAGGTTCGACGATTTTGACCTGGTCCTCTCCGACAGCTCCTCGTTCGCCAAAGGAGTCATTACCAAGAAGCCGCACATCTGTTACTGCCACACTCCGACGCGTTTTGTCTGGACGGAGTCGGAAAACTACATGGATAAGCAGCCTTATCCCGAAATTTTGAAAGCCTGCGGGCGGCTGGCGTTGAAGTACATTAAAAAATGGGACTTGCGCGCATCCCAGAGGCCGGATTTCTTTATTGCCAATTCGAAGAATGTTCAGGATCGAATCAAAAAATTTTACGGCCGCGGCAGCGAAGTCATTTATCCTCCGGTCGACACGGATTTTTTTTCACCGACTGGCGGCGGGAGGCAAGATTATTATTTGGTTGCCTCCAGGTTGGAGCCATATAAAAAAGTTGACCTGGTGATCGAGGCTTTCAATGATCTCAAGCTGCCGCTTAAGGTCGCGGGCATTGGAACCCAGCTGGGAAGCCTTAAAAAGATCGCCCGCGGCAATATCGAATTTTTGGGCCGGGTCAGCGACAAGGAATTAAAAAAGCTTTATTCGGAAGCGAAAGCGTTCGTGTTTCCGGCCGAAGAGGACGCGGGGATTATGATGCTTGAAGCGCAAAGCTGCGGCACGCCGGTAGTAGCCTTTAGAAAAGGCGGGGCTTTGGAACTGGTGAAGGAAAACGTTACCGGAATCTATTTCAACGAACAAACTTCAGCCGCGATTAAACAAGCGATAACGGAGTTTAAACCAGAAATTTTTGATCCGAGCGCAATCCGCCAATTCGCCCTGCAGTTTGATAAAAAGGAATTCCAAAAGAACATCAGGCGGTTTGTGGAAGAAAAATCGCGGCAATTGAGCGGCGTTTACTCAAAACAAATATGAAAATCGGAATTGACATGCGCATGGCGGGCGGGGGAGCTGGGATCAGCCGGTATATTGAATCGCTGGCTTCCCAAATATTGGCTTTGGATAAGAATAAGTACGTCCTATTTTTTAATCGCCTTGATTCAACCCTAAGGAGCCGGTTTGCTTCTTTTGGGGCTGAGATGGTCGAGACCGGCATTGGCCATTACACTTTCGACGAACAGTACAAGTTGCCGTCGATTTTGAACAAGTACGATCTGGACTTGGTTCATTTCCCGCACTTTAACGTTCCCGTGCTTTACCGCAAGCCGTTTGTGGTCACGATCCACGATCTGACCCACACCCGTTTTCCGGGCCGGAAAAAATCGCGCATTATTCACCGGCTGGCCTACAATTTCATCCTCAAGAAATCCATTCAGCGTTCGAAAAAAATAATCGCGGTTTCCCAATCAACCAAGAAAGAGATCCTTGAATTTTTCCCAAGAACGCCGTCTGAGAAGATCATGCCGATCTACGAAGGGGTGGCCCCCGGATACCGGATCATGAACAAGCACGAAGCCTTTGAAAAATTGTCGCCCAATTTTCAAATCAAAAAACCTTTTCTATTATATGTCGGGGTTTGGCGCAGATATAAGAATCTTCCGGCATTGGCCCAGGCCTTTGACCTTATTGCGGAAAAGCACGGTTTGGACCTGGTTTTGGCAGGAGCGGAAGACCCGTATTACCCGGAAATAAAGGAGCAAATTTTGGGCATCAAGAACGCGCATCGGGTCAGGATATTAGGCCGAGTTTCGGACGAGGACCTGAATCTGCTTTACAATGCCGCTGAGCTCATGGTTTTGCCTTCTTTTTACGAAGGCTTCGGGCTGACGGTTTTGGAAGCCGCAGCGTGCGGCACTCCGGTGGCCTGCTCCGACATTCCCACGCTTCGGGAGGTCATGGGCCAGGCCGCGGAATATTTTGACCCCAATAATATCGAGAACATGGCCGATGTTTTAAGCGGCATCATCGCAAGCCCGAACCGCGCGGAAGAACTGGCAAACTTGGGCTTAAGCCGGGTCAAGCACTTCAGCTGGAAACAGGCGGCCCTCGAAACGATTAACGTTTATAAGGAAGCAATCAAATGAGGATATTGTTCGCAGGCGGCGGAACTGGGGGTCCGATCGCTCCCATGCTGGCCGTGGCCGAGGAAATCAAACGGCTTTCGCCGAACTCGGAATTTTTGTTCGTCGGCTCGAAAGCAGGTCCGGAAAAAGGCCTGGTCGAAGCCGCGGGATTTGAGTTTCAGGCAATGTCAGCCGCCAAGCTTCGGCGCTATTTTTCTCTGCGCAATTTTTGGGATGCTTTTGTCTTTGTGGGCAGTCTGTTTCGCGCCCGCCGCATAATTTCCGCTTTCAATCCTGACGTGATTTTTTCCGTCGGAGGATTTGTTTCGGTTCCTTTGGCCCTGATCGGCAGGCTTAAAAAAATCACAATCGTCATCCATCAGCAGGATGCGAGGCCGGGCCTGGCCAACAAACTGGTCAGTCCCATGGCGAGTTTGGTCACGACTGCTTTTGCCGAAACCGCCAAAATGTTTTATTCTAACCCGGGCCTGGTCAAAGGCGAAAAGCTCAAGCGCGTGGAATGGGTGGGCAACCCGGTCCGGCAGGAATTTTTTGACAAGAATATCAAGTACCGGGACTTTTTTAAATTGAAATCCGAATTGCCAGTTCTTCTCATCTTTGGCGGGGCCACCGGTGCCAGGCAGATCAACGAGGTGGTAAGTTTTGCCCTTCCGGCATTGGTCCAAAGCCACCAAGTCATCCATATTTACGGCCCGGGCAACGAACGACCGAATTTTTCCGACCCGAACTATCACCCTTACGAATTTTTGGGCAAGGAAATGC
The DNA here is from genome assembly GCA_050258715.1 of Acidobacteriaceae bacterium. Taxonomy (GTDB): domain Bacteria; phylum Patescibacteriota; class Doudnabacteria; order UBA920; family O2-02-FULL-48-8; genus JBLMZH01. The sequence goes on along the minus strand of JBLMZH010000010.1, from coordinate 6,614 downwards.
CGAGTGCCATCAAGCTTTCCGATATCGTCATCTGCCGCGCCGGGCTGTCCTCCATTGCCGAGCTTTCGGCTTTGGGCAAGATTGCGGTCGTGGTCCCCATCCCGGGAACACACCAGGAAGAAAACGCTTCCGTGCTTAAAGAAAGGGCTGCGGCCGTAGTCCTTTCCAAAGAAGAATTTGAGCCGGAGACCTTGGTGCGCGTGGTCGTCAGCCTTAAGTTTAATTTGCCGCGCCAGCAAACTTTGTCCAGAAATATCAGCGATTTGATGCCCAAGGATTCGGCAAACAGGATCGCAAAATTAATTATCGAAACACTTGATGCCAAATAATCCAAAAATCGGAATCGCCCTCTCTGGCGCATCCGGACGCGCCATCGCTCACATCGGGGTCTTGGAAGTGTTGAGAGAAAACAACATCCCGATCGACGTCATAACCGGATGCTCGTCCGGGGCTTTGATCGCGGCTTCGTACGCCACTGGCACCATGGTTAAGCTCAGGGAATTCATCAACGAGCTGACGCTGGGCAAGCTTTTCCGGATGATGTCGGCCAAAGAAGCCAGCGGCGGCCTATTCCATTTGCGCGGGGCGCACAAATGGATCGAGAACTTTACCAAAGGTAAAAAATTCGAAGAAGTTCAGCCGAAGCTGGGTTTTGTCGCCACTGATCTCGACACCGGCGAGCTGATCACGATTTCAAAAGGCGACCTCCTGACCGCGTTTAAGGCGACCACGGCCGTTCCGGGGTTGTTTGAACCAATGATCATTGATGGGAAGATCCTGGTGGACGGCGGCTTGGTCAATATCGTGCCGACCGAAGCTGCCCGAGCCATGGGCGCGGATATCGTTATCGGGGTTAATATCGCGGCCACAAAATTTATTTATGAAAAGCGTCTGCCGATCTGGAAAGGGTATAGGCTTTTTACCAGGCTGCTTGGCCTGCAATTCATCCGGGAAAAACTGCTGGCTTTTTCTTCCCGCATGTTTTTTCAGATCGACACGCAATCCGACTTTTTGGAGGAAGACGATATTCAGGTACCGGGGACAATTTCCGTTTTGGCCAAAGCTCTCGATCATTCCCTGGCCATTTCGCAGCAGTGGACCGACTCGAACATGGCCTGCGACCTGATGCTGGAACCGCGCGTCAAGCACTTGGCCGGCACTGACTTCAGCAAGTTCAAGGAAATCTATGAGGAGGGGCGGCGTTCAGCCAGAGTCGCCGTTCCCGAGATTAAAAAAATCATCGAAAATTTTTCCAAGCAGCCAGCGGCTGAAACCAAACAAATCGTAAAGCCGGCATAAATTAAAAGAAATACGAACATGATAAACCAAGCCAAGGACGTCTATTTTATCGGCATCGGCGGGATCGGCATGTCCGCCGTTGCGCGGCTGCTTTTGCTTAAAAAGAAGTGGGTCCGCGGTTCCGATCTTCGCGAATCCGAAACCATAAACCAGCTGCGCAAGCTCGGGGCGGAAATTACGATCGGGCATTCAGCCGCTAATCTGACCGAAACTCATCCTGACCTGATCGTTTACAGCGAGGACATCTCCCCGGAATCAAAGGGTTTTGTTGAGCTGAAGGCGGCTCTAGATCTTAAAATTCCGGCCATTACCTATGCCAAGGCTTTGGGGCAAATGATGTCCGGGCAATTCAACATTGCGGTCAGCGGAACCAACGGCAAATCAACAACCACTGCGATCTTAAGTTTGATCCTTGAAGAGGCCGGCTTTGATCCGACGGTTGTCGTCGGGTCCAAGCTCTCAGACAAGAACTCCTCGGTGGAATTTCAGGCCAACGCCCGGCTCGGAAGCGGCAAATATTTTGTGGCCGAGGCCGACGAATACCACAGGCACATGATGGAGATCGATCCGAACATGATTGTTTTGACGAATATTGCCGAGGATCATTTGGATTATTACCGGGACATTCAGGACATAAAAGGAAGCTTTGAGGCGTTCATCGAGAAGCTGCCGCACGGGGACGGCGTGGTCATTTACAACGCTGACGACCATAATTCCGTGGAAGTCGCGAGAAAATCCTCGTGCCACAAGCTGACGTTTGGCATTCACCATTATGGCGATCTCCAGGCCGTGAACGTGGAATCAGGCCCGGCCTGGCAGGCCTTTGATATGCACTACAAAGATGAAAACCTCGGCCGGGTCGAGCTTAAAGTCCCGGGCTTATTCAATATGTCGAACGCGCTGGCCGCGGCTCTTGCCGCTTTCCGGCTCGGCATTGATTTCAAGGCCGTCAAGCGCGTGCTGGAAAATTTTGCCGGCATTTGGCGGCGATTCGAGCTGGTCGGGAAAATGGGAGAAACGATCATTGTTTCCGATTACGCCCATCACCCCGCTGCCGTGCTCGGCACCATCCGCGCTGCCAAGGCATTTTTCCCCGGGAAAAAAATCCTGTTCGTGTTCCAGCCGCACCATAAAGATCGGACTCTCAAACTGATGGGTGAATTCATTGAATCGCTGCTTGAGGCGGACAATCTGCTTTTGTGCGAAATCTTTGAAGTCGCCGGACGCGAGCACGGCGAGCGCGTCAGTTCGACTGACCTCGTTAGCGGCTTGGCCGAGCAGGGCATGACTGCGGAGTATGCCAAAGACCTCAAGGAAGCGGAAACGAACATTTTAAGCAAAGCTTCCCAATTCGACGCCATCGTTCTTATGGGCGCCGGCGATATTGATTCGCTCGCCAGGAAGCTTGCCGCGACGATCAAGGCTTAATCAAATGATCAACATTGAACGCGACAGACTGTTAGCGCCTTTGACCACGTTTGACCTAGGGGGATCAGCGGCTTTTTATTGCGAGGTCTTTGACGAAAAAAATCTGGTGCAGGCAGCGGAGCACGCCCGAAAGCAGGGCTTGCCGGTTTTTATCCTGGGAGGCGGCAGCAATCTCTTGGTTTCTGACCAAGGTTTTTCCGGCATGGTCATTGCTAACAAGATAAAAGGGTTTGATATCAACGCGGAAACGGGCGCAGTCGAGGTCTCGACCGGCGAGATTTGGGACAAGGTGGTTGAGGCTTGTGTTGAAAACGATTTGGCCGGTCTTGAATGCCTTTCCGGCGTACCCGGAAGCGTCGGCGGCGCGGTCGTGCAAAACATCAGCGCTTATGGTCAGATGGTTTCAAAGGCGATAACAAAGGTCCGTTTGATCGACCTTGATACGCTTAAGGCCGAAGAATGGAAGGCAGCTGACTGCGGTTTTGAATATGCGGGCGGGAGCGTATTCAAGCGCCAAAGCGGGAAGTTCGCCTTAACCAAGGTTTGGTTTAAATTGGCACCCAGAGGCAAGCCAGCCATGACCTATGCCGACGTCATCAATTATTTTGAAAAATTTCACATCAAGCCGAGCCTGTTCGAGGTTAGACAAGTCGTAAGAAGGATTCGAGCCAACAAAGGACATCTCATTGATCAGGATTTTGAATCGTACCGCTCGTCGGGATCGTTCTTTAAGAACCCGGTGATTGAGCAGATGCACTTCGACCAGATCAAGTCAGACTTGTCTCAAGGAAGCGAGAACGATAACTGGCACTGGGCCTTGCCTGACGGCCGGGTTAAAGTGGCGGCCGCTAGGCTGATTGAAGCGGCCGGATTTTCCAAAGGTTATTCTTCTGGCAACGTCGGGCTTTCTCCGAAACACGTTTTAGTTTTGATCAACAAAGGAGGAGGCACTGCTGACGAAATTTCAAACCTCGCTCTAAGGATCAAAAGCGAAGTTGACAAGCGGTTCGGAGTTTTTCTTAAGGAAGAGGTCCAAAGGCTCGGGGCCTTTAATGATCAATTGACCGGAAGTTTTTAAACAAATAAAATTTAATCAATAAGTAATCAAAACTAATGCAAATTTCCATCAAGGGAACAAATCTGGAACTTACGCCTTCCATTAAGCGCTATGTCGAGGAAAAGATCGGGCATTTGGAGAAATTTCTGGGAAAAACCGACCAGGCCAAGGTCGAGCTGGAACGCGACCGGCATCATAACACCGGCAACGTCATGCGCGCCGAGGTCATGCTCATTGTCGGCGGGGCTAATATCCGGGCCGAAGCTTCTTCCGAGGACATTTATGCGTCCGTTGACCTGCTTGTGCCCAAGCTGAAGGAGCAGATCTCAAAGTTCAAGGACAAGCGCAGCACGCTCCAAAAAAGAGGCGCGCGGTCGGCCAAGCGAAAGATTTAACGAAACATTTTCACCAAGAGGGCGCGAGTACAAAAATCAGCGAGTGTACCTGCGCTCTTTTCATTTGACAAAGCGCGCAATAGGTTTAATATAAAATTGTGAGAGATCAAAATCGCGTCGTTTGAAAAAAAATTCCAAACTGTTTTAGACCAGCTCAGCAAGTAAAATTTTTTCAAGAATTGTTTTAAACTTAAGTATAGACAAGCGGCAGCGAAGTTATATATAATAAGAATGTAAAAATTTTTTGCGGCGGACTGAAACAATAAATTTAAAATCGATTTCAAAAAATTTCTTTTACGCCAAGTCTCGGTTCTAAAAAATGAGCGAAAAAATCAACGGCAACACAGAAGAGCTGAAGGGGAGGACGATTCTTCTTGTCAACACAGGTTCGATAAAAAAACGGTTCATTTTGCAACAGCTGAAAAAGCTGGGTGTTATTGTGGTCGCATTGAACAAGGATAAGAACTGGGCCCAGACATACGTCGACCATTGGATCCTGGCCGACACCGGAAATTTTCGCGAATGCATCCAGGCCATCAAGGAATTTCACAAGAACAGTCCTGATGTCAAATTGGAGGGGGTATGCACATTTTGGGAGGACGACGTCCTTTTGACCTCTAAAATCAGCGATACCTTCAACTTTATCGGCATTCCTTATCCGATCGCCCAAAAAGCCAGGAATAAGTTCGTTTTCCGCGAATTTTGCCAGCAAAACGGCATCCGCGCCCCGCAGCACGCGCTTTTGAAAACAATGGATGACTGCAAGCGGGTGGCGGAAAATTTTTCTTTCCCTCTCGTGGTCAAGCCGGTTTACGGCGCCTCGAGCGCGTATGTGGTGAAAGTGGACAACGAAGAAGACCTATACAACACTTACGAATACATCAGAAAGAATATTTCCACGGAGATCGAATCAGCCTTAAACAACGGTTTGGAGATCCTGGCTGAGGAATATATTTCCGGGAACGAAGTTGACGTCGACATTCTCCTTCAGAACGGCAAAATAAAGTTTTATTCGATCACGGACAATTTTCAGACCCGCGAACCGTTCTTTGTCGAGACCGGGGACGCCATCCCGTCCAGCCTGCCGGCCTGGGAACAGCGCCGCCTGGTGGAATTGGCCGAGGAAGTTTTGGAAAAACTGGAAATTCAGAACGGCTGCATTCATTTCGAAGCCAAAGCGACTAAAGACGGCCCCGTGCCGATTGAAGTCAACATGCGCATGGGCGGGGATTATGTCTGGTCCTTCGTAAAAGGCGCCTGGGGAGTCGATCTCATCGAGAACGCCGTTAAGATCGCCTGCGGCATATATATCAGGAACATTCCGAAACCCGAACGCCCGCTTAAATACATGTCGGGCAAAGTTTTCATTCCTGACTATTCCGGGATCCTGGCCAAGCTGGATGTGGACGAGAAGCTGAAAAAAAATCCTCACCTGGAAGAGGTTAACTTTTACAAAAAAATCGGCGATCCGGTGCTGGTTCCTCCGGAAGGATACGAGTTTTTGGGGTGGTTTACGGCCACCGGCGACAACCTAATTGACACCCAGGACAATATCCGCGAGCTCGAAAAGAACGTGTCCTTTGAGGTCGCCCGCTTCAACCGTGACTCTTTCATCGGCCGGACCTCGCGCCGCAACCGTTTTTCCGCGGCGCTTTTAAACAAAGACATTCTTCTCCGCGTCGCCAAAAAGGAGAACATCCGCCGCGTTTCCATCAGCGACCTGCGCAGCCTCCACATCGGCATAGCCTGCAATGTTTACGGAGACCAGCAAAACGAGAAGGAGAAGCAGGAGATGGAAACCTCGCGGGCGCTTGAGCAGGCGCTTAAGGGCATCGGCTACAACGTCACGGTTTTTGACTGCAATGTGTTGGCCGAATTTTTCGAAACTTTGCGCGCAAGCGATGTCGATTTGGTGATCAACTCCAACTGCCGGGTTCTTGATTCCGAATACGGCGAGATCAATGCCGCTTCGCTGCTCGACACTTTGGATACGCCGTTTACCGGTTCGGACTCAGTGACCTTGGGTGTTTGCCGCGACGCCACTCGTATTAAGAAACTTTTGCAGTTCCATAATGTTCCCACTCCAAAATGGGATTATGTTTACTATCAGGAAGACGAGATCAGGGAAGATTTTCGTTATCCTTTGATCGTCAAACCCTTGCACAGCGGAACTTCCATCGGCGTCGGCCAAAAATCCATTGTCACGGACAAGAACAATCTGCTTGAGGTCTTAAAGGTTTATCTTAAAGAATATAAAGCTCCGGCATTGATCGAAGAGTTCATTGAAGGGGATGAATATTGGGCTGCGATCTTGGGGAACGAGAACAATGTCCGCGTGCTGCCTTTGACCCGGACGGTCTTTCAGGACATGCCGCAGGGGATTTGGCCGGTCTATTCTCAGGATAAGGCCGAAATGAAGGGATTGTCCGACAATT
>JBLMZH010000009.1:0-25064 GCA_050258715.1 Acidobacteriaceae bacterium | reverse complement strand
TGGTCAGCGTCAAATCGCTGCTCTTGAAAAGCGAGAGTCCGGATGAGGCCTGGTATTTCGACATGTCCAAGGGTTTGTCGGAAAGCCGGATCCACTTGCCGCTGAACTCTTCATACATCGGAAGCTGATCAAGCTTTATGTAGGCGAACCTGTCGACCAGCCTGAACTCGCCCGTAATATAAAAACCTTGCGCCGTGGCGCTAAAAGTCGACTGGATCTTGGGGTTGGCCGCTTCCTGATTATCAGTCGCCCCTTTAAGTTTGATCTTTAGCCCCGTTAAGTTCAGTTCATCGGCCAAGCCGAAAGTCTTTTCCGCCTGGGCATCAACGTTGATGTCGAAAGCCGTAGCCTTAACCGTCTTAAGCTGCTCCATGAACTTGGCCTGAATCTTTTCCGGGGTTTGTCTGAAAGCGACCGCTGCGTAAATTCCCATTCCGGCAAGGATTATCAGAGCGCCGATCCCGATCAGGAAAAATTTGTTGCCGAATATGCCCAAACTTTTCTCAAGCCAGCCGGGAAGATTGACCTTGGTCTTGCTGACCTTCAACAGCTGTTTTCCAATTTTTTCCAAATCCGTGCCCTGCTCTATCTCCGGTTCCGGCGCCTTTGGCGCCTCTTCTTCGTTTTCAGTTTCTTTCTTCGGCTCGATCACAGGCTTAGGGCCCGCAATGGACAAGGAAACATTGCTGTTTAATGCCTTGGCTTCCATAATGCAATTATCGATGACTTGAGGGTCAATCCCTTCGCTTTCGAGCGCAAGCTTAAGGACCTTGGGGTCGGCCCCGGCTTTAAGCTGTTCCGCTACGTATTTTTCAATCTCCTGCTCGGTCATGCCAAGGCTTGTGATGGAGAAATAATTTCAGACCGCGAAGGACTTTGCGCTTTTATTCCTTTTAACCGCTCATAAAGCATATAAATGTAGCAAATAACAAACGGGCAAATGAACAATCCGATAATGAACTCGACAAGGCCCATGACGGATTCCTGAGTTTTCTGGTCGTGAATGCCGCCCGCGATTATAAATGCCGGAAGATAAACCACTATCAATACCAAAATCACTACTCCCAGAACTCTGCCTGCCACTCCCCACCAGTGGCCCTTAACGTATTCCTTGCTTTTCTTTAATGCCTTAAAACCTCTTTCACCTTCCCCTACCAAAACGTAGCCGCTAAAAGCGTAAAAGATCATAAAAATAATTCCGGGAATGATAAAGAGCACAAAGCCGATCCCGATAAGCAGGCCTTCCAAAAAAGAAATCCAAAAGTAAGGGCCGACCAATTTTTTGGTTTGCTGGTAAAGTGATTTTGCAGTTTCCGCCTGATTGCGATTCTTAACCGCGGCGATCAAGGTCGTTTGCAGCCAGAGGTTGAGAAAGGCAAACAACAAAGCGCCAATTACGATTGTTAAAATGTAAATTATCTCAGCCGAGACATTCCATCCGGAAAATTGGGGAGTGTAATTTGCCTCAGTCCTGCCAAACGTCTGGATGTAGGGAGAGAGCGCAAAAAATATTCCCAAAACGATCAGGGACAAAACCGCCAAGTACGCGAGATACCGCCCGTAGATGCGAAGAAACATAGGAAACAATTTTTTGTACGTTCCCCAGACTTCTTTAAAAGACAAATTTAAACCGGGTTCTGGATAAACCGGACCGGTTGCTGCTGGCATTTCCATAAATTTAACTAATTTTTGTTTCTGGATTAATAAATCCGAGTTTCAAAAGCTTGTACAATCATTATACCACAAAAACCATCCTAAATCAACTCAGATTTTTTTATTTGCTTAAAGCCGCCCGGCGGCAAATCACCGAGTTTTAATTTCCCGACTCTGACCCTTTTTAGATCAATAACATTCAGCCCGATGACCGAAAACATTCTCCTGATCTCCCGATTCCATCCTTCGTGGATCGTGATCCTTAAGATGTTTCCGCTGAGCAATTTCACCTGCGCGGGCGACGTCTTGCGGCCGTCGAGTTCAATGCCGGTCTTAATTTTAGTCAGTTTGCCGTCTGAAATCGGCTTGTCCAAAACGACTTCGTATTCTTTTTCGTGTTCTCTGGAAGGATGAGCCAGAATTTGAGTCAGATCGCCGTCGTTTGTGAATACCAAAAGCCCGTGCGTCATATAATCCAGGCGGCCGATGGTCCAAACTTTTTGGCGAATGTCTTCCGGAAGCAGTTCGTAGACGGTCTTTCTTTTTCTCGGATCCGATTTGGTGGTCATGTACTTCTTAGGCTTGTTCAAAATCAAATAGATCAACTGCTGGGTTTGGACGCGCTTGCCGTTGACCAAAACCTTGTCGATGTCAGGATCGATTTTAGTGCCCAGTTCGGTAATAACCTTGCCGTTGACCTTGACCAGGCCCTTTAGGATCATTTCTTCAGCATGCCTTCTTGAGGCTACACCGGCCTGGGACAAAAATTTTTGAAGTCGTTCTTCCATGGGTTGATTTTAACACGGATCGTAAAGCTTAAGAAGGGTCGTAAAAATCGGCGTCCAGTCTTGAGTCGAAGTGCAGCAGGATTCTCACTCGCCGCTTAAGCGGCTCGATACTGGGTTGCGCCAAACGTCCACCGGATGTTTGTCGATCGCTCGGCTGCTCCTGATGTCGCGCCTCGCTTCAACCCGTTCGAATCCTGCTGCTTATTCATGAATTGAAAAAATCTCAACCAAAAGTTGAGATTTTTTCAATGGTGGGTGCAGCAGGATTCGAACCTGCGACCCTCTGCTTAAAAGGCAGGTGCTCTACCAGGCTGAGCTATGCACCCAAAACGCTCAGGTATTATATAGTCTCTTGCGGCTTTAATCAATTCCCCTCTCAAGCGAGGGGTTTTACCCAAACCCCGAGTCAGACTTTACCAGTTCCAAAAACCTTCGTCCGGATTGACAGACTCTCCTCGTTCCTCGGCCAGTTTTTTGAACAGTTCCTTTTCCTTCTTGGTCAGTTTGGAAGGTGTCACGACTCGGACGGTCAGCATATGGTCGCCGCGGCGGTTGAGGTCGCCTTGCGGCACACCCTTGCCTTTAAGGCGCAAGACCTTGCCTGACTGCGTGCCTGCCGGCACCTTGACATCAACCTTGCCGTCAATGGTTTCAACCGTAATGGTTGCACCCAAAGCCGCTTGCGTAAATCCAACCGCAGCTTCGGACATTAAGTTGAATCCCTCGCGCCTAAAACGCTTGTCAGTCGCGACATTGATCTTTAAATACAGATCTCCAAAATTGGACCCGCGATACCCGACCTCGCCTTCGTTGGCGATCCTGATGCGCATGCCGTCGTCGACTCCGGGCGGGACCTTGATGTTCAGCGTTTTGATCCGCCGCTTTGTTCCGTCCCCGCCGCACTCACTGCAGGGGTTTTCCGGCACCTTGCCCGAACCTTCACACCGGTCGCACGTGGCTACGGTCGCGACTTGCCCGAAGATCGTTCGCTTGGTCGAGCGGATTTGTCCGGTCCCGTGGCACTTGGGACAAGTCTCAATTTTAGTTCCCGGCTCAGCCCCGTTGCCGTTGCAGCGCGGACAGACATCTTTTTTTTCGATCGCAATCTCTTTTTCAATTCCGAACACCGCTTCCGTAAAACTTAAGTTCAGCTCCATCTCCAGATCAACCCCGCGCTCCCGTCTCGATGAACGGCGCCCCGAAGCCGCCCCGCCGCCCCCGAAAATATCGGAAAAAATATCAAAAGCGTCCTCGAATTCGACATTGCCCTGTCCGAATCCGAAGTTGCTGGCGAAATCGGAAAAGTCGTAGCCCTGTTGTCCGCGGCCAAAACCGCCGAATCCGGTCTGGCCGGCGTTGAAGGTCGTGCCAAAACGGTCGTACTGCTGGCGCTTCTCGGGATTGGACAAAACTTGATACGCCTCGTTCACTTTTTTGAACTTCTCGGCGTCCCCGCTGCTTTTGTCCGGATGGTGTTCGTGCGCCAACCGCCGGTAAGCCTTCTTGATTTCGTCGGCAGAGGCATTCTTGCCCACGCCTAATGTTGAGTAGTAATCATCAGCCATAATTTCAATTCAAATGGTAACTGGAAAATCTGGGAATTAGTAGATTATATATCAAGCCGTTTGACCTCAATACTCGCCTTTCCGATATGGAAAAATCTCGCCAAGATCAAAAGCTGCAGTATGATGTATCCGACCAGCATGGTAACAAGGTTGAACACGAACATGAACAGTCTCAGCGCGGCAATCACCAGAAGTGCGAAGATCAGCGGCAAATAAGCGCTGTATTTCGCGGAAGCCTGTTCGACCTTGGCGGCGACGATCTTATCAATGACGGCCTTAAGCGTCTCGTCGCCCGAAGCGCTGATCCCAAACTGTTTTAAGAACTGCTCGCGGTAAATGTTCAAAAATGACGACCGCTCGTTAGGCGTAACCCCCGGATTGGCCGAAAGCTCAGGCTCGGCCTTGACCATCAAATACTCGTCCAAGCTTTGGTTGAGATTGGTGCCGGCTGCCAAATTCTCGGAAACAAACGGGATGCTGCCGGTTATGGCCGAGGTCATGGTCTCATAAAAACGGTCCGGATGCTGCTTCAAATCCTGGTTGATGTGATAGTAAAGATTGAAGCCTACCAGCAGGAGCAGCGCATAGGAAGCGGCCACCAGACTGCCATTCATCACTCTTCTCAGGGAAAAGTTGAGCTGATTTTTGCTTTCCGCCCGGATCCGGTGCTGGAACAAAACCATGAGCAGGAAGAACAGTGCGCCGCCGGCCAAAACATACATGTCCCTGGGATAAATCGCGACATAAAAAATCAGGGAGAGGAGGTTGATCGTGGCAAACAGCCATTCTCTGTCGAAGACCATGGCCAGAAAAGTATAAGTGATCAGCGAGAACATGGCCGCCGCAACCGCCCAGACCCAAAAGATCAGGTCCTGGTTCGAATAGAGGCCCTGGAAGGCCAGCCAAAGCGTGGCAAAGATCAGGACAGTATAGACTATCGCAAGAAAAGCGACCTTGAGTCCCCTCACCCTGCTGACGTTCTTTTCCTCGGCCTCCTTCATGGATTCAAAAATTTCTCCGGGCATTTTTTATGTTTTAGAAATTTAATTTTTCTCTGCCAGAAATGTTTTGTTTGAAATTAAAACCCGAACTTTGACGATTCAGTCGTGGTCGTGGTTTGCGGTGCCTGGCTTTCAATGGCGCTGTATTGCTCCTCGTACTTTTTCAGGTTGTCGTTTAAGGCGCCGACGATGCGTTTGAAGTGCCCGGGGCTGGTGATGATCTTGGCGACCTGAATCCCTTGAGGCCCGAAGACGTTTATGAAATCGAGGACGAATTCCTCTTTGGTGTGGGAAGCGAACATCAGGTTCGAATAACTGCCCTTAAGCACGCTGTCCTCAATTTTAATATTGATCTGCTGCTGGTTGTTGGCTGCTGCCATAGAATTTGCGGGATTATCCGCTTTATTTATGTTAATGGTTTGGTTCGTTAAGGATAACAAGATTGGGGTCCGGGGTAAACATTTACCCCGAACCCTTTTGATTATTTCGGCGTGTCCTTGAATTCCGCATCAGTCGCGCCTTGGCCCGCGCCCTGACCGCTACCGGGATTGCCCGGATTGGGATTGGCTCCTTGCGCTCCGGCCTGGGTATTGCCGCCGGGCGGGTTTTGCTGTTGCGAGCCGTACATTGCGGCCCCGACCTTCTGAATGGCGGTGGAAAGTTCGTCCATAGCCTTTTTAATGGCTTCGACGTCTTCCTTGTCCTTGATGGCCTTAAGCGCTTCAAGCTTTTCCGTCACCACTTTTTTGTCCGCTTCCGGAGCCTTTTCGCCCGCTTCCTTAAGCGTGCGTTCGGACACTGAAATAATAGTGTCGGCCTGGTTTCGGACGTCAATGGTTTCGCGGCGCTTGCGGTCTTCCGCAGCGTGCGCCTCGGCTTCTTTTTTCATTCGCTCGATCTCGTCCTTGTTGAGGTTCGAAGATCCGGTAATCTTGATGTTCTGCGTTTTGCCCGTGGCCTTGTCTTTGGCCGTGACCGTCAGAATGCCGTTGGCGTCGATGTCAAAAGTCACTTCAATCTGCGGCACTCCGCGCGGTGACGGCGGGATGCCGTCCAGATGAAACTTGCCTAAAGACTTATTGTCGTTGGCCAAGGGCCGCTCACCCTGGACCACGTGGATTTCAACCGAAGTTTGATTGTCGGCCGCGGTTGAGAAGGTCTGGGTTTTGGAAGTCGGGATGGTGGAATTGCGTTCGATCAACGGCGTGGCCACGCTGCCCAAAGTTTCAATGCCTAAAGTCAGAGGTGTTACGTCGAGCAGCAGAATTTCCTTGCCCTGAACATCACCCGACATGACTCCCGCTTGGATGGCGGCACCTTTGGCCACTGCTTCCATGGGATCAATGCCGCGCTCAACCTGCTTGCCGATGTATTCTTCCACGAACTTCTGGACTATGGGCATGCGGGTCGGGCCGCCGACCAAAATAATTTTAGCGATCTCATTCGGCGTTAAATGGGCGTCGTTTAAAGCCTGCTCCACCGGATGCTTCATTCTTTCCACGATCGGTTTGACCAGGTCTTCAAGCTTGGCCCGGGTCATTTTCAACGTCAAATGTTTCGGACCCGAGGCGTCGGCGGAGATGAACGGCAAATTAATGTCAGTTTCAAGCACAGTGGAAAGTTCGATCTTGGCTTTTTCAACGGCTTCGCGCACGCGGTTCATGGCCATCTTGTCGTTCTTTAAATCCAGCCCGCTCTCGCGCTTAAATTCAGCCACCACATAATCGATCAGTGCCGTGTCCATGTCCTTGCCGCCAAGCTGAGTGTCTCCTGAGGTCGAAAGCACTTCGAACGTGGCCTGGCCTCCCTCTTCACCGAAATCCATGACAGTGACGTCCAAAGTTCCGCCGCCCAAGTCGAAGACTAGGATCTTTTGGTCTTTCTGAGACTTGTCCAAGCCGTAAGCGAATGCGGCCGCAGTCGGTTCGTTGATGACTCTGACCACCTCAAGACCCGCGATCTCGCCGGCGTTCTTGGTCGCCTGGCGCTGGGAGTCGTCAAAGTAAGCAGGAACAGTGATGACGGCCTTGCTCACTGGTTCGCCCAAAAATGCTTCCGCATCTTTTTTGATTTTCTGCAGAAGGAACGCCGAAATCTGCTCGGGAGTGTAATCCTTGCCGTCGATGGTGTATTTGAAGTTCGTGCCCATTTTCCGTTTGGCTTCGTAAACCGTGCCTTCCGGATTGGTCACGGCCTGGCGCCTGGCCGGCTCGCCCACCAACAGCTGGCCGTCCTTGGTGAAAGCCACGTAGGACGGGAAGGCTTTCCCGGCCACGGTCTGGCCTTCGGCCGACGGCACCATTGCCGGCTTGCCGCCTTCCATGACCGCTGCTGCGGAGTTAGAAGTTCCCAAATCGATACCTATGATCTTTGCCATATATTTTCTCCTAAATTACGAATTTGATAATTAATTTGCAAGTCGCTGATTAAAGATTTTTCGGTTTTCTTTCCCGATCCAAATCCGGAACATTTTTTTCTGGATTTAGACCGGGCGAGAAGCTGAACATTTATTCCCAGGTCTTAGGGCCGCGCTTGCGAAAGCAAGCGCGGCCCTCTTTCATTAGAATTTACTTTACGTCCACATGCACTTTCTTCGGCTTGGCCTTTTCGCTCTTAGGCATGACTATCTTAAGCATTCCTTTCTCGCTCGAAGCGCTGACCTTGTCCGCTTCCACTTCGACCGGCAAGCCGATCGAGCGGGCAAACACGCCTTTTCGCACTTCCTTGCGGTAATAGTCGCGGCCCTGCTCCAGTTTTTCTTCAGACTCTTCGGAGCGGATGTGCAGGATATTATTTTCGATCTCAATGTTAACCTTCTTCGGATCTATGCCCGGAACGCTGACCTCGGCCACGATCTCGTTGTCGGTCTCATAAAGGTCGATTGCAGGAGATCCGGTTCTCGGAAGGATCGGCATGAAGAAGTCGTCATTGAAGAATTTGTCGATGTCCGAAAACGGCGTGAATTTTACCAATTGTGCCATATTGACTCCTTTCTTAATTAATTATTTTAATTAATCCCTGAAAAATCATTCGGCTGGGCTGTCCTTGCTTTCCGCATTCTCGTCTGTCTTGTCCTTAAGCTGCGCTTTTCCCGACCGCTACTTTTGCCGGGATCATGACCCGACCGTTTAAGGTGAACCCGGGCTGAATTTCCTTTGCCACCATTCCTTCTTCGGCGTCTTCGGTTTCCTCCACCGCTTCGTGGAGATTATGATCGAACTTGGCTCCCAGCGTCGGGATCTTTTTTATTCCCATTTCCTCCATGGTCTGCTCAAGCTGCATGATCGTGACCTTAAGTCCCGTCAGCCAATCCTTGTACTTATCGTCATGCGGCGCGTATTTTAAAATCTGCTCAAAACTTTGAAGGGACGGAAGCAGCTTGACCACGGCCATTTCCTTGGCAAATTCCAGCAATTCCGTCGATTCCTGCTGCTTGCGTTTCTTGAAATTCTCGAAGTCGGCCGCGGCCCGCTTCCAATTGTTCATTAGCCGGTCGTTTTCCTCTTTCAGCCGGTCGATTTCGGCGTTCGAACCAACGCCAGCCGCATCGCTGTCCTCGATTTTGTCTGCGTCGATCAGGTCTTGTTCGTCCATGGTTTTTTATCTGTAAATAATAAAGATAATGAGCGCGGTTCCGGAAAGAAGTTTGGAAAGATATTCGAGAAGCGACAAATTCTTGGCGTAGGCCATGCGCTTCGGCCCCAAAATTCCAACCATCCCCTTCTTGCCGTCCTTAAGCTTGATTTTGGAAATGACCAGGCTCATGTTCTTCGGCACGGGCAGCGGCGATTCTTTGCCGATAAAGGTTTCGATTTTGCCGTCGGGTGCTTTAAGCAGTTTGGTGGCATGAAGGTCGAGATGATCAAACAGTTCGGTTACGCCCTTCAGAGTGTCAGGGTCGGAAAGCTCCGGCTCGGTCACGATCCTGGAAAGTCCGGTGGAGGATGTGTCGTTGGGCAAAAGCGCGAATGCGGCCTGGCCCGACACGGTGGAAATGAGATTGGCGATGGAGCGCCCCAGCTGCTCGTGAGCGACCTTCAGCTTCCCCAGCTCGTCCCGCAGCAGGCGCCGCTCTTTTTCCGAAAGCTCGAACCGGCGCATGAGTTCATTGATGAAAAGCCGGTAGCCTTTGTCGGTTGGAATTCTCCCAGCCGATTTATGGGGCTGGTAAATATAGCCCGCCTTTTCCAAAGCCGCCATTTCGCTCCTGATCGTGGCCGGACTGACGTGGATATTGTACTTGGAAACAAGCTCTTTTGAGCCCACGGGGGTCGCGTTTTCCGAATATTCCTTGATTATCGCGGCCAGGATCCTTTGTTGTCTTAGGGGTAGTTCCATATTTTCTTTTGGCACTTAAATGTTTTGAGTGCCAGTGTTCTTTCTCATTATATTTTTGGCACTCAAGACTGTCAAGTGCCAAAAACAACATCCCCAAGGGCCAATGAAGCCGGTTCCGGCTTGACCTACCCCGAGCAAACGTTGTAAGATATGCTATCCGGACGGATTTCGCCGCCTCGGATATCGAACGGAGGTGTCTGTGAAAAAAATTTGGGTAGGACTGTTCCTGTTCTCTGTGACGGCCGGCCTGGTCGCAAAGCTCACCTCTTCCCAGCGCAAGACGGAGAAGCGGCGCGAAGGCTCCGGCTTCGACGGGCACATCCACTACCCCGTTTCGGGCGACCTTCCCTGGGAACCCGAAGCCTACCAAGGAGGCATCGTTGCAGTCTAACTGCCGGATGAAGCAGCCGGCCGTCTCCCACTCGAAGGCGAGAGCCATCGCGACCGAGGAGATCCGCCGCGAGCTGCTGGGCAGGGACAGCGTTGAACAGGATCCCGAAGAGAACGAACTCTTCGGGCTGCCGATGGTCCAGCGCGTAAGCGCCACCATCATCAACTGCTAGCCGCCATTATCCGACCCCAAGACCCCCGAGGGCGACCTAACAACTAGGCCGCCCTCTTCATTTTGAAAATTTAAAATAATTTCGCTTACCGAGGTCGTTTTAAATGATTCATCGTTTTTGTCCGATCGGACAAAAACGAGGTGAGTCGGTTTTTGGAATTTATACGCCAAGTAAATCGCACAGAACGTGTAGAATCAAATCGAAATGAAAGGCCGCAAATCCCAAAGGGATTTGCGGCCAAAAAAACCTCAGGTTTGTCCATAGGAGTCGGAGGAAGAACTCTCGGAGTCAGCGGCTAGACGAGCGACTGCGGAGAAGGCGAACGGCCGATTTTTCTCGCTACCCAGAACGTGGACCGATAGATCGCTCTGGACAACGGCAGAATGGCCGCAAGGATCAAGAGCCCCGCGATGACGAGGGAGAGGGCGATGATCAGGCTTCCATAGCGCAGCCCCCAAACCGTGTCAGCAGCCTGGCTTAAGCCAAGCACTCTCAGCGCCACGGAAACCAGGTTGAAGCCGATGGGCAGAAAGAAGTAGCCCAGGACGAACCACGAATAGCTTCGCCTGAACTTCGGGTGAGGGGCAACTTCTCCGTTCCAGATCTCGACCACGCAATCCCCCATCCACTCGATCTGCTCGACGTACCGCGCCCCCCAAAAAGCAAGGACGGCCGCAGGGGCAAGGACCGCGGTCACAACGAAGTTCACCGGGTTCCACCCTGCAAGCAGAGTGTAAGGAACCGAGATCAAACATCCGAGGACCAGGTACGCGACCAAACAGACAAACCACATAAGACTCCTCCTTATCCTTGAGGTCTTGCTTCAGAACCGCACTATACCATTTGGCGGTTTTAATGTCCATTTTTAAGAAAACGAACAAACTAAAACCGCCCGGGAAGCCGGGCGGTCAATCATTAGGGGAAATATTAAATTGTTACCGAGTTAAATTATATTTAACCGCGGAACGCATAGGTCCAAAGGCTGAAAAAGAAATATCTTAAGTGGGAAGAATTGCCCAATTAAAGCCTTTGGCAGCGGTCCGTTGAACCATAAAGTGTCCTTTCATTGGGTTAATGTTGATATTTTTCCTCCGTTGATTTTTTTGCAGTTTGGTGTCTGCAATTTGAGCTCCTAATTTTTATCGAGGCACTTCCGGATGCGTTACGGATTTTCGAAGTTATGAACATGTTAAAAATTTTGCAATTAAAAAACCGCTTATCTTAGTCATTTGATCAGCGGCTTTTTAAATATCCTTTATTTTTCGACTAATTCAGCGATGGCCAAAAATCTTTTTAAAGCCGTGCCCAAAGGATATGAAGTTTGCAGGGTTAAACTCTTTTTATTGAGGTCCTGGGCGAGGTATTCGGTCTGGTTGGGCGAAACGACAACGGTTTTTGTAACCTTGTACTTATAGGCTTTTCCTTCGTGGTCGGAAACAGTGATTTCGTCGCCGGGCTTGATTTTTGGGAGCAGGGCAAATGCCGTCTTAAAACTGCTTTTGGACCAAACGTAATCAGAGGAATGTCCGAAGATGTAGCAATTGCCTGGCTGGCCGATTTCCGCCGTTCCTGGATAGTGCGCAACACCATTCTTTAAGGCGGCTTGAAAAGATTTTTCATTGGTTTCGGTCGGGTAAACCAAGGGTACTGAAATTCCAAGAGTTTCGATCCATAAATGGTCAGGGACAACTTTGATAAGCTCTGGCGTGGTTACGGATGATTCAGTGGATTGCCGGACCTGGTACTTCCCCTGTTCAAGAAGATAGCCATAATCAAAAACAATAAAGACAATGATTAAGATAACGGGTATGAGCCAGAGAATTTTTCTTCGAATGTTCATGACTGAATTTTAACGCTTTCAAAAGATATTGTCATCAATCTCCGAGAACGCCTTCGACAGGCTCAGGCGGCAATTCCATTGATCCCTGAGCGAAGTCGAAGGGTCTGGCCCCCATTGTCATTCCCGACCTGATCGGGAATCTTAACAAGCCTTGTAAGATTCCCGCTTCCGCGGGAATGACAAATGTAAAAACCCCGCCTTTTAAGACGGGGTTTTTTAAATCTTTTATTGGTCCTTTTTGACTAGCGCCAGCAGGCCCAGAAACGGAATGAACAACAGCCACCCCGGAAGGCCGGTGCGCGGCAATTCAGCCGCAAGCACTGTAGGTAGTGGCGCTGGCTGATCAGTGGTGGCGCCAAGCACTGCTCCCTGGCGGTTGCCAAAATTGAAACCTAAAGCTTGAGTATTCGACGCCACGTTCAAAGCGTGCGCGTTGCTCGCCGAATCAGGATAGGTTTGGGTCCAGCCGGCTGGCAGGATCTCGCCCACGCGATAATCCCCGGTCGGCGCTCCGACAAACGAGTAGCTGCCGTTTGAAGCCGTGGTCTGGAACGGTTCGTTCGTATCCATGGCTCCCGAGCTGTTTAGGTCCAAATAAACGGTCCATCCGCCAAGTCCGTCTTCGCCCGCATCCTGCGCTCCATTTCCATTCACATCGTTAAAGACAACTCCGCTGATGACATTGCCGACACTTCCACCGCCTCCTCCTCCGCCCCCGCCGCCTCCGCCGCAGTTAGAAGTGCAGGGCGGCGTCGGTACAAAAACTGACAATTGCGCACTTGCCGTGTCGTTTTTATCATTGGAATCAATATCTGGGGTTAAGGCCGCGGCAGCAGAATTGATAATTTCGCCCGATTCAGCAATAACCTTGGCCGTAATTTTCAAAGTAACTATTTGGCCATTGGTCATCGTTCCGATAGTCCAAACATTGGTAGTTGAACTATATGCCTCGTTGTCGGCGGAAATGAATTCCAAGCCGGTTGGCAATGTATCCGTAACAGTGACGCCATTGGCCGTATCCGGACCATTATTCGTAACGATCAACGTAAAGACAACGTTTTGATTATGCTCAGGATTGTTATTATCTATTGTCTTTGTGATCGAAAGGTCTGCGTTAGGAGTGCTGGGAGAAGAATAAGTATTTGTGATTGTGCAAGTCTTATTGCTACCTGCGGTAAGGTCAACCACTCCAGCCAAATCGCAGTCGCCGCTGAAAACTCCAGAGTATCGCGGCTGGGAAGTTTCGCTGACAGTATAACTCCCTCGTGGCAAAATACTCGCAGCACCCGAAGTGACCGACGTCCCGTTAACAAATAGCGGAAAGTCTGAAACCTTCAAACTTCCTCCAGACACTTGCTTAATCACAGTCAAACTACCAGTCGCAAAACCAATATTTACCACTGATGAGGCGCTATTGTTCGAAAGATTTGGATCATTCTCAGCCCCAGAAACGGTAGCAGTATTGGTTGCTGCTGTGGGATTCTCAATAACGGTGCCAGCAGTAACTGTTATCTTTAGGGTCATTGTTAAACCAACTCCCAAATTGCCAATGTCCCAAGTCCCGGTCGTTGAATTATAAGCCCCGCCGGAGTCATCTGAAACATAAGTCAGATTGGCCGGTAGAAGGTCTGAAACCGAAACACTTGTTGCGGCCGCCGGTCCATCATTAGATACAACAACAGAAAAGATGGCGGTCTCACCTTCTTGCAAAGTATCCTTATCGACGGTTTTAGTAATGGAAAGGTCTGTATCGGTCGGATCGGGTTTTGGCAAATCATTATTTGTAATCGTACAAGTCTTAACGTCGCCTACCCCCAAGGTAATACTGCCATCAGTTCCACAACTACCGGAAAAGGATCGTACATATCCGCTGACTGGTCCGGTTTCTGAAACCGTATAAACACCTGCATTTACCCCTGTCTGAACTCCACTGGTAACGCCAGTTGTACCGACAAACAAAAGGAAATCTCCTACAGAAGCAAATTGTGTTTCATCGTCGTTAACAACGTTTTTAGTGACAGTTATCTTTGGTTGAACATCATTATTTGTAATCGTACAAGATGCGGAGTCTCCCACATCAATTGTTATGTTTCCGTCAATATCACAATCACCAGAGAAAGTCGCTTCATATCCTGACGGACCGCCGGTTTCGCTTACTTTATAATCACCTTTTGGAAAGTCATTTACTTCACCCGAAACCACTGTCGTATCTCCAACCTTTAACGTAAAGTTAGAAACCGAGGCAGTGCCACCATTATCATTGGTCACAATTTTAGTGACTTTCAAACTTCCCGTAGTAGGGGCGGCATTCACCATAGTTGTGACACTTGCACTGTTATTAGCAGAGTTCGGGTCATAAGTGGTCGAACTTACTGTCGCAGTATTAGTAACACTTCCGCCCGCAGCCCCAGCGCCTACGGTTGCGGTGATTGTTAGGGTAGCCGTCGCGTCATGTGCCAAATCTCCTATAGTCCAAACACCAGCACTATATGTTCCAACTGATGGACTCGAAGAAACGTAAGTTAAATTGGCAGGCAAAACATCATCGACAGTCACCCCTTTGGCATTGTCGGTCAAGGGGCCTGTGTTCGTTACTGAGATTGTATAAGTCAGATTCGCCCCGATGTTTACGGGACCAGTATTACCCGTCTTATCAACTGCAAGGTCTGTCAAAATTTGGTAGCAGTTAAGGTGATCCTTATTGTAATTGTTAGAATTTGCTGAAGTAGCAAAGTATTTGCTTGTCTCTATAGTTAGTCCGGTTATGCCCAAACTCGCTAATTCTGCTTTTGGTATAGCCCAATCAACGAAGTATTTTCCGCCGCCGGCACTTGAAGACTTAGCGTAAACGGACGCATCGCCACTCCAAAGCGCTGTACCATCAGCGGGGTCATTAAAAATCGGACTAAAATCAACCGCAACAGTAGCGGGAGAATTTTGCCATATTTCTACTTTATTTCCACCCCCGTTTAAAGAAAACAAATACTGATAGGCTGGAAGTGTTTTTTGAAAAAGTACTATCCAGGAATGTTCTTTCCAAGAAGTAGCATTTTTCATCGGGTCTCCATTCACCCTTTCTCTGAAATAAAAATAGTTTGTATCTTCCGAAAAACCAACGGCTGGATCTGAAGAGGTTCCAACAATATCACGATGATCTGTCGGGATTCCATTATCCTCCAGCGGATCGTTTCCTGCAGGGTCAACGAAACATTGTGAAGGTGTTGTCCAACTAATGGATGACCAACTCGGTGCGGCTACAGCGGAAACAAACGTTGGAGATACGACCAGCATAATCATGCCAATTCCGGCGATGATGCCGGTTATTGGGGTGGCTGAGCGCTTTATGTTTTTAAGGACCTTTTTGTATTTCCTCCTAAGTTTCCCATAGTTCATGTTTTTTGCTTAATGATAAATATTAAATTTTAATGTTATTTTTCAAAAGAAAAATAGCAATTCAACACAAACGCCGACAATTGTCAATTTTTGGCGACCTAATCCCCGTTGATTTATGGTCACTCCAGTTTATCGCAAGCAATTAGCAATTGGCAAGGGACAAATTAATTAAAAATAGAAAATTTAATATTGAAAATTTATTGAAGATTAAATATTGAAAATTATCCCGAATCTTCAATCGACAATTTTCAGTGAATCTTTAATCTATAATTTTCAATCTTCAATTCATCCAACCGTTGACAAAGCAAGCAATTTAAGGTAAACTCTGTCTTACGCGCCTTCATCCTGAAGGCAATGCAAAAACCTCAAGGAGGGTTTGGCATGAAAAGGCTGATGGTCCTCGCGATCGCTCTCATCTTCGGGCTCGTCCTCGCCGCTCCGGCCCTCGCCTGCATACCGACCGGTTACAACGGGCTCACCGCAGTCTATGTGAACCCGTCCAATACAGTCACTGGGGCAGTCAACGCCACTGGATGTGACATGGGTGTCTACTTCGACACCACTGGTGTTGGTGGAACCGTGAAGGGCGCCGAGATCTACGGTGCACTCTACTACGGCGTGTTCGTCAACGGCGATGGTGGTCCGGTTTCTGTCGATGTCCTCAACAGCAAGATCCACGACATCGGCGACTATCCCCTCAACGGCAACCAGCGGGGAGTTGGAATCTACTATCGCGCCTACCTCCTTGGTGGCAGCGCGACCGGCAAGGTCAGCGGCAACGAGATCAGCAACCACCAAAAGGGCGGAATCGTCGTCAACGGTGTTGGTAGCAACGTCATCGTCAGCAACAACACCGTCACAGGGCAAGGTGCGGTCAACTGGATCGCGCAGAACGGCATTCAGTTCGGTTACGGCTCCTCTGGTTCGGCCATGAAGAACACCGTCACCGGACACTCCTACACCGGCTCGAGCACGGCGTCTGGTGGAATCATCGTCGTGGGAGGACCTGGGTATGGAACTTGCCCTGACGGTCCTTGCGCCTTCACTTCCGGTGTCCAGATCGTCCAGAACATCGTCACTGGCAACAATATCGGGATATGGCTCTCGAACCTGGAAGCCGACGGCGCTGCACCGGCAGACGCAACGAATGTGAAAGTCGTGAACAACACGATCAGTAACGGCTTTCTCCAAAACGGCATCTGCTACCAGGCAGGTGTGGCTGACCAGGGCAACAACGACAAGATCATCAACAACGCCATTTCGGGCGCTGGCTACGAAGACACGGTCTGCTACGCGGTCCACATCGACGCAGACACGTCGTTCACCAACCGACCGAAGGTCCACGCGAACA
The DNA here is from genome assembly GCA_050258715.1 of Acidobacteriaceae bacterium. GTDB lineage: Bacteria > Patescibacteriota > Doudnabacteria > UBA920 > O2-02-FULL-48-8 > JBLMZH01. The sequence goes on along the minus strand of JBLMZH010000009.1, from coordinate 8,572 downwards.
AGTAGCTCACGCTCGGCGCGGTCATGCCCCGCTTCGATTCAAGGCCGGTCTTCCTCTGGAAGGCCGGTCTTTCTTTTTTTAAATTGAAAATTGAGAATTTAGAATTGAAAATTCATTGAAGATTGAGGATTGAAAATTCCTTAATTCTCAATACTCAATGCTCAATCCTCAATCAACCTTGCCTTCGACAAGCCCCGCACCAGATGGTGCGGGGCAAGCTCAGGCGGCAAAAGATTCCTGGTTGCCCTTTAGTCCCTGAGCGGAGTGAGTTTTAGCGAACGAAGTCGAAGGGTGATATAATCAACCCGTCATTAATTTTTAAAGCCATGATGATCGGCATTGTGGTACTTGTCATAATCCTAATCATAGGCGCGGCAGGCTATTACGCCTATCAGGACGAAAAAGAAAACAATCAGCCAAAACAAAATCCCCCGCCTTCGCAACCAAACGACCCAACCCAGCCAAAAGTTTAGACGCCAAAAAAACCCGCCCCAATCCAGAGGCGGATTTTTAATTCACATCTATTCTTCAGGAGCAGGACTGTCGGAAGTAAACACGCCTTCGACAGGCTCAGGCTGCAAAGGGATTTCCTGAATGTCTTCAGACGGCAATTGGTCATCTAGTGGGGCAGAATCCTGGTTCTGGGTCCCCGCTTCCGCGGGGATGGGCGGAGAGAGATCTGGGATGGACGGAGTGAGGGCGGGGGTGGAAGAAGAATCAGGGATAGTTCCTCCGAACGCCAGATCCTGACTTTCCTCAGGAATTCCCCGGTTGCTCACTCCCGGGGTCGGCATACCCAAGGCCCATTCCCCTTCCCCATCAGGGATTCTTGAGTACGTGACATCCTTCCCAGTCTTTTTGCAAAGGCTTCCTTCGCAAGGCTCGGGCGGATACTGGAATGAATCAACCAAATTGCCGGATCCATCGAACAGCCTCAACACGTCTTTCGGATTAAGTTGAAAACCTTTTGACCCGCAACCTTTGCCGGACTTGAAATAAACTACCAAAAAGCCGCGGGCTGTAATTTCAGTGCTGCCTGATGGCTCGGTCCGGCAGCTTTCAATCTCAATAGCGTGGCTTTCGTCGTCCCGGGCGTCCCTGATGATCCACCCCGCAACATCAACACTGACATTCTCGGAAAGATTATAAAGTTCGACCCACTCCCCGTCCGGCTCCTCGCCATTCTTGCTCGGCCGGGTCATGGAGCGCTTCCCGGCTTTTAAATTCACGTTTAAAAATATGAGAGCCAATCTCTTTTTGCTTACGTATGCAAATCAAGTATAGGCCTGACGTAAGCAATTAAAAAACATAGAATTTTTCAGGCAAAAATTGCCAAATTCCCCAATAAAACGCGGCAGAGGTAATAAAATGTTCACAACCTGTTCCTAACATGTGCAAACAAAAACAGCCCATTCTCCTATTCGCTACAATAAGAGAATAGGCCCTCGACAAGCTCAGGCTTCACTTTTTTAAAAGACACTTTGTAAGTGGTGAGCTTGTCGAACCACAAAAAAACCCGCCCTGGATTCGGGCGGGTTTTTATCTGTAATTTCTCTTAATTAGGGAGTTACAGCCCCGGTAGCAGTGAAAAGGTATGCTCCATCTAACTGTCCTGATAATACACCTCCGATAAGAGTACCGTGAAAATAGAACGGACCGTATGCATTTGGGGACGTTCTGGTAAAAGTAATATCAACATGGTTAGTAACGCTATTGTATGTGCCGGTCGTAACCACATTGTAATATGTCGTACCTGAACTTGGCGGGACTATTTCTGTATAATACCCCGCAGTTATAACTCCTGTAAGCTTATTCCAACTAAAACTGATAGGGCCATTACCATATAAGCCTGGACCACTAGTTGGACCGTTATAATACTTTGAATTTGGAGCAGAAAAAGTCTCGATGACAAATCCGTTGACATAGGCTTTGACCGCATTAGAATAACCGGTTAGATCACAAGCATGTACTTGAGAAAAATCAGTTTGCGGCCCCATCTTATGTGCTACTTGTGAGATGATATTCTTAGATACAGCGCTGTTCGATTTTATACCCAGCGATTTAAGATAAGCCGCTGCTATTGAAGGAGCTGCAGGACATTCGGGCGCGGCATTCGGAACACAATAATTCACATCAGCTTTGTAGAGCAGTCCTGTGGGGTTGGTCGCTCCTGTATAGGCGTCATTCTTAACGACAAACTCCAATTCGTGTTGGCCGGGGGTTAAAGTAAGCGAGACATCGTTAACCGTTGTATAGCTTGGTGCTGAACCAACGGAAGAATTATCTAGGAAAGCCTCAACTGAATTATCAGCCGTAAAATGCAAAACCGCTGAAGAAACGGTTGCCCCGGCTGGAATGTTGAACGACTGGCTGAACAATCTCCAAACATCGACTCCCCCATTTTGTCCTTCAATCCCGCTGGGAGTAGGCGCAATAGCTGTATCGTTAACCCAAATCGCCCCACTTACATCCGGATCGTTGGAAGCTGCGTCCCACGCCCCAGGAAATCCGTCTGGTTGCACTTGAACCGCTGCGCCGGTAGTACCAAGAGTAAACAAGCTGTCATCACTCGATGAACCAGGATTGGACAAAGTTAAATGCTTGAACTCAGTGTTGGTACCACTGACCAATGAGATTGTTGAACAAGTCATTGCCTCAGTTCCGTTGCCGTTCCACGAGTAAGTGCGGCCGCTTGATCCTTCAATGGACAATTTTTGGCCAACTGTTGGCATGCCATTGTTATTTGGAGTGTATATTGCGGGGTCACCAACGTAATCAAAAGGAATGGTCCCAGTTAAATCGAAATGTACTCCTAAGTTCCATCCAGTCTCGACAGCCACAACAGAATTGTAAATCTGCAAACCTGTGGCAGGAGGAGTGATTTTTGAGCTTATCCACTTCACGACATTAGTGCTATCTACGAGCACAAATTCAAACGAGTTAGTATTTTGGGCGTAGTATGAAAACGACGTAAGCCAGCCATTTCCCGATACTGGATTGTTTGTATCGATAATGGTGAAATCACTATAAGTATCAACAACCGCTCGGGAAACAGCTGGATTGCCAACTGTAATTCCTGCCGCATCGGCTCCGGAAGGGATGCCGAGGACTGCTGTCATGGCAAGCATGGCAACCAACAAAGTTGCGCTAACGAGCTTTTTGGGGTGCTTCTTTACGGACTCAAGAACCTTGGGAGCCACTATTGCGACTTGCTTGCGCACTAGCAGGATCCCGTCAAAAGATTTTTTCATAATTTATGCTTAATAATTTACGAATTTATATTGCTAATTCCCTTTATTTTTCTCGACCTTTGGAAGGAAATTTTGGCTTAAATAAGCTGTTTCCCTAAACATAACACTAAAGAATAACGCTAGCAATATCAATTGACAAGGCCTGCGGTTTCAACCCTTCGACTCGCTGCGCTCGCTCAGTGAAAAAACGGAACTCGCTCAGGGAACATCTTGTGGTGAGCTTGTCCTTCGACTAACTCAGGACAGGTCGAACCACGAAAAACCCGCCTGGGTTTGGGCGGGTTTTCGTTCTGCAGGAATCAGTAAATGTTTGTTACTGAACCGGCGTTAGGCGATCAAAGGTCTAATCCCCTCCGGATCAACTTTGATACTAACTTAATGGAGGTTATCCCAGAATGTCATGTTAGCCAGAGCCTTAGAATCCTTCGGGGTTGCTGAACCAGCCGAGGGATTGCCTAAGGCGTCGCCGCTGTTGTTGTAAGCGTTCAGCGCGCTGGCATCAGCCAGGATTTGAGAAGCAGTGCCGCTCGAGAAATCAGTGCTGGCTTGCGTTAACAAACTCAGAGTCGAAGCGGAACAGCCAAAGGCTTGGCAGTTCAATACCGCTCCGAGATACTGCTGGGCAAGCTGCATGCGGGCTTGGTCCACAGCCGAACGTTTGGTTCCGTCAGAGGTCTTGGAAATGCCGGCGAGAAAACCGCCGAATAATTGTCCATTAGTACTGATGGTCATGCCGCCCAATGTAATCGGACCATGGGCTGCAAAAACGCTTTCGGTATACGCAGTGTGCGTCTGCCAGAATCCAATCGTCCGAGTTGGGAACAGGCAGTTGACCATAATCGAAGCACTGGCTGAGTTGTCGTCAGTCTTTGTCTGGTCTTCATTTGCAGCTGTCACGTTAGCAGTGTTATTGAGCGGACCGCAAACTTCCGTGTTTGTCACTGCTTGAACCGTGACCGAATCAGATGCGCCTTCTGCCATAGTGGCATAAGTGCAAGTCAAGACTCCGTTTGCAATCACGCAGTTCGCGTTGTCCGGATTTTCAGTCCAAGCTAAACCTCCGGGCAAGGTATCGGTAGTCACCACATTGGTGGCCGTGCCAGGACCGGCATTGCTGGTGGTAATGGTAAAGCTCGCCGTGTCGCCCGAATTGATCGGGGTTTTGGCCGCAGTTTTTGCCACATGAACATCCGGATTGGAAACTATCACCACGGGTTCCAAGGTGCAGCCGCTGGAGACCGGGTTGTTATTGGCGTCGCCCGCGTAATCAGCGGTCCAATGGTAAGTGCCGGCTACAAGACTGGTGTAACCAGGGCCGGTCTCGTAAGGAGCTGTGCCATCGACTTGGCTGAAGACTTCTGTACCCGAGCAAGTTAAGTCAGAAGGCGGGAAGAGCTTGAAGGTCACATTACCGGTCGGGCTTGAGCCGCCCGAAAGAGTGGCCGTGTCGTTTAAGACCGTGCCGATCGGACCGCCGGCTGAAGGCGTGGTTAAGATGGTCGGAGAGCTTTTTCCGACTACCAGCTGCTCGGTCGAGCAGGTACTGGTCGCGCCGTTGTTGTTGGCGTCACCAGAATAAACCGCCTGGAAACTGTAAGTACCAGCGTTGGCAAAACTGATGCTGTCTGAATCAGGCACAATCCCGTTGGTCACGGTCTTGGTGCTGTTGAGCAGGTCAGTGCCCGTGCAGGTGTTGGCTCCGGCATAAGCGCTGTACTTAACCGTGCCGCCGGCAGTTGCCGAGGCGCCCGTTAAGATCGAGGAATCGTGCACTGACGCCCCGATTGCAACCGGTCCGGCCGGAACCAGGGTTGTCGAAATGGTCGGAGAAGCTTTCTCAACAACCAAGGTTTCTGAAGTGCAGTTTGAGGTCGCGCCATTGTTGTTGGCATCGCCTGAATAAACAGCCTGCCAATAGAACGTTCCGGCTGTGTTGAAGGTGATGGGATCGGAATCAGCCACCACTCCGTTGACTACCGCTTTGGCAGCCCCGGCGCTTTGCGCTCCAAGGGTGCAGAGGTTGTTGGTGTAAACCGTGTATGCCACAGTCCCGCCAGCCGCAGGCGTTGCGCCGGTTAAGGCTGAGGAGTCGTGAACTGCAGTCCCGACCGCGACCGGCCCGAGATTAGAGAGCGTGGTGGCGATGGTCGGAGAAGCTTTCGTGATCGTAAACGGCTCGCAAGCGCCCGTTGAACCGTTGTAATTGGCGTCGCCCGCGTAGACCGCTTTATAGGAATAGTCGCCGGCCCCCAGAGTCACGGCCGTTGATTCCGCAGTCGGGCTGAATACCGTTTCCGTGCTGAGCAAACCTGCTGCATTGCAGGTCAGGTTCGAATAAGAGGTATAAGTTATGTTGCCAGTGATCGGAATGCTGCCGACTTGAGGCGCAACAGTGGCGTTGTCATGAATAACCGTTCCGACCGGGACGGAAGTGTTGGTTATATCGGTATGAGCCGCGTTATGGACATGAGTCACTGTGGTCGTGTCGGCTTTTGCAATCACCACCGCCTCATCAGAACAGGCACTGGTGGCGGGATTGTTGTTGGCGTCACCGGCGTAGGCGGCTTTCCAATGATAAGTGCCGGCTGTGTTGCTGGTGAAGCCCGGGCTGGTAGCGTAAGGAGCAGTCGGATCAGTGTCGGTGTAAATGGCTGCGGCTGAACAGGTTGCGTCAGAGGGAGGATACAGAGTGAAGGTCACATCCCCTGTCGGGCTTGAGCCGCCCGAAAGAGTGGCGGTGTCGTTTAAGACTGTGCCGATCGGGCCTGTGGCCGAAGGAACCGTGGCAATTGTCGGGGAAGCTTTGCCTACGGTCGTAAGATCGGTGCCGGTGCCTGTTCCGGGAAGATCAGGAACATCGGTATCGTGAGCGGCAACCGTTCCGATCTGGAAAGTTTGGATGCCGGCCGCACCGGTAGCGTCATGAGCCGGGACTTTCAACACATCAACGGTAAAGTTGATGGTGCAAGTCTGCCCCAGGCTTAAGGTAATGGTCGAACTTGGGGTAAACTGAACCCTGCCCGTGCCTGCGTCAACTATGGCATTCGTAAAATTGATGCCAGTGCAGGCGTCCGCGCCAGTGGCAGTGCTGCTGACGGAAAAAACGCCAGGGTCAGGAGTGGTGCAGGGCGAATTTGAATCGCCGCAACTGGGTGTGAGAAATATGCCGTCCAGAGTAATGTTTCCGACGTCGGCCGTCGAACCGTTATTGATGGTCATGCTGACTGCCTGGCCTGTCGTACCGGCTGTGATGCTGGCTGGGAAGTTAGGGGCCACAGAGATCCCAATGCCCGCGTATGCAGGATGGGCTAAAAACAAAAACCCGAGCAATGAGAAGGCTGTGGCAAATGCCAAGACTGTCATTGTCCCGGATCTATTGAACAATTTATAGATCATAAGTTTGTTGATTAATTAATGGACCAATTATTTAGGGTATCGACCAAAACCCTCACCATATTTATTTCGTTTCTTATGGCAATAATGCTTTGAACGAAGTTGAGCATATAACGAAAGCATTTTCGATCCATATAGCCATCGTTTTGCTTAACTGATCCAAAAATTTCCGAATTTTTGTATAAATTGGCCAAAAAAAATCCACCTCTTGGAGGGTGCGGAAAATGAAATGGGCAGAAAAAAACGACCTAGGGCATTTTCAATACGCCATAGGAATTTCGAGAAGTAAATTTGTACACTTTTAACAGGCCTCAGTTTATCTTATCGTTCACCTCGAAGTCCTCACCGAATTCATCTTCAGGAATCAATATGGAAAAAACTATAGTTTGACAACAACAATATATATAAATACAATAAATCCACTATGGTTTCCCGAAAGGGAAGCTCCGAGGCTCCCGAAAGGGAGCCGTTTTAATTAGTCTGAAAAGTTTTTGGCTCAACTTGGAAAATTTTTCCACTCCAACGATACCCATTTTCCTAACTAACCTTTTCGAGCTAATTAACCTTAGTTGAGAAAGTATGGCTGTTGAAAAAAACTGGTGAATACGATAATAATATTCCCCGTCTCTATCTTTGCTTGTTAAAGGCACAGACCAAATCATATCCTTGTTAAATTTTCGCACGATCAAGATTGGCCTTTCAAATCTGTCATTCTTTCCATTTTCCTCAAATCCAATATTTGCCCCTATCCTTGCCCACCAAATTTCGCGCTCCTTAAAATAAACCTGCTTTTTGCTTTGGTGGATCTAATCTTTAGAACAGTCCATTTTTTGAACCACTCAAAAACGTCGAGTTCATCCATATTATTTTTTTAACAAGAAACTATTGTAACTAATTGAAAAATAAAAAAGCAAGATGTGCCTTTTCCACATCTTTGACCAAGGCTTCCTGCGCCGCTCAGGTAGATCGCGAGTTTTTCATTCTTAAAATAAAAACCCCCGCGCTAAGCCGTTGACAACGACTATAACGCGGGAGATTTACTGCCGGAGGCTTCTCACCTCCGGCAAGACCAGTTTCGGTCCGGCAGGATAGAACAATCCCAGCAATCTCTCGATCACTGAAATTTCATCCGCTGCCTTGCTGGCAACTTCGATGAAGTGCTGTTCGCACGCGTCGTGGTCCCGGGTGAAATCCGGCGTGCTCTGGGTATGGATGCTGATCCGAAAGATCGCAGGATTGCCGCATATGCTGCACTTCAGAAGGCACCTCCTTGGATTTGGTGCGATGAAAGAAATCGTAGCAAAAAAATCCGGCGGAAGCAAACATAAATCCCGCGCTAAGCCGTTAACAACGACAGTAACGCGGGATGTGAGTTTGAGAGGCGTCAAATCGACAAAACCTCGACCGGTCCCCACCTCATCTTCGAGACTTCGGGGTAGAAAGGGTTGCCGAGCACCTTCTCGACGTTGATGATGTCCTGGGATACTTCGGCCTTTACGGCCTCCAGGTCCACGTCGCAAGCGAAGCGATCACGATGAAGTCCTCCGTTGGCCTTCACCGTAATCTTGAAGTCGGCCTGATTGGAGCACTTATCGCATTTCATTCCATCCTCCTGGATGTTGCCTGTAGACTGCAAATGATAGCAGAAAAGGAGGGCTGGGGCAAGCATAAGACCAAGGCAGGGTTGCGCGGATGGACAAAATTGGCCAAAAAAAGACATGTGAAAACAAAATCCCGCGCCAAGACGTTAACAACGCCAATGACGCGGGGTATGGGGGATGGCCTATTCTTTCAGGCGGGCGACCTTTCGATTTCGTAACCCTTCCCATTGATCACGATACTGTGCTCGTCCTTGTAGAAGACCTGGATCCTTTCGACGCTGAGATGCCGGTAGGCCGCGACATTGGGGTCCAGCACAGTCGCAAGCT
>JBLMZH010000008.1:0-6066 GCA_050258715.1 Acidobacteriaceae bacterium | reverse complement strand
CCGCCGCTCGTATAAATAGTCAAAGTCGTTGTCTGTCCGGAATTCAGACTGACGTTGTCCGAGCTTAGCCACAAATTGCCGTTGTTGCTGCCCCCTGAGACTGAAACGTAAACGCTGCCGCAGGATCCACTGCTTAACATGCAAACCGTAATGGTCGTTGATCCTTGGGCGAGAGCGTTGACGTTTAAGACGCTGCCGCTGACGGAAGCAGACGCAACGGACGAATTGGAATTGCTCGAGATGTAGTATTGCCCCGAATTGGTCCAATAATTATTGTAGCCGTAAATGTTTACAGAAGACGTTTGTCCGGCTGACAGCGAAAGGTTGGAATTGCTGAAGCTGATCGTTCCGCTGTTGTTCCCTCCCCCGCCGACCGTAATCCAAAGATCAGCGCAGACATTTTGGCCGGTGCAAATCCTCAGTTGCGATGAGCCCTGGCTTAATCCCAAAAGGCTTAAGGTATTATTGGTCAAGATTGCGGCTGCAATATTTGTGTTTGTGTTGGAAAAAATGTTCGCCACCTGGCCGGAAGGAGGACTGACCGTAACAGTAGCGGACTGGCCGACCGAGAGGTTGATTTGGGTTTGGCTCAGCATCAAGCTTTCGGCTGATACCGAAAACGGAATGCCAAAAGCCAAACAAAGGCTTATAGCCAATATTGCTTTAGCTTTCATGAATTTTGGTTAATTTTGCAAGTCCCCACTTGCTTAGTGCCTATACCATACCCCAAACGGCAAATCTTGGCAAAACCCCAGCATTCGTGTAATCTGCCAGAAGCAAGGACTTGTTTCCAAGGAGGAGATAGATGCGAATCATAGGCTTGTCAGCCGTTCTTCTTGCCACTCTGTCGCTTTCCGGAGCTTCAGCCACGTCGGAAATCATGCCCTCGGCCCTGATCTCGGACGAGACCTGGAAATCGGTTAACTCGCTTTGCGTAAGCAACCAGAAGCCCGAAGACAACGACATGTCCGAGCTTCTCGCCCGCCTGGTCGTAGTGAGCCACGGGGACGAACTTTCCCACGAGGCACTCAGAAGGACTGTTGCCAGAGCCAACAACCGCAAAGGCGGGCTTGGGGTCTGGGACAACGGCGGCATCAAGCGCATGTTCGCCGCCTACATTCTGACGGTAGCCGACCAGCAGATGAAGCTCGAAGAGGCCTCCAAGCAAATCGAGCTCCTGTCGGCGCAAGTGAGCCTGATGCGCATCGAGTTGGACAAATTGAAAGCAGAATCGAAGGATTCCGCCAAACGACCGCAATGATCTTCATTGCGGTCGTCTTTTTTTAAAAAACTTTTTTAGAAAAAATTATTCAGCGGTGGCGCTGGTTGTACTGGTTGATTTTTTTACTGATATGCCGGCTGCCAAAAATAAATCCGAGCACGACCGCGGAAATGACGGCCAGGCTGAACTGTCCGAATATCCTGTTGATGGCCGGCCAGCTTTCCCCGAACAGAAATCCGATCGCGGCATAGACGCAGACCTGAAAAACTTCGCCCGCGATATCAATGGCCAGAAATTTTTTATAGGAAATCGGAGTCAGCCCGGCGATGAGGTTGACCGAAATCGTGCTGATCGAATTGAAGCGGCTGAAAAAAATAAACAGGAAGCGGCGCTTGTCAATCTCCGATTCGACCCAGTCGAATGCCGGCGCGCCAATGATCTTTTTAAAACCTATCTTTATAAGCACCGGTTTTCCGTATTTTCTGGCCAGCCAATATCCCAAGTTGTCTCCGGCAATATTGCCAAGCGATGCCACGGCGATCACGACCGGGAGATTGAAATAACCCTGGCTGGCAAATGCCGCGGCGGCCATCAGGCTCGCTCCGGCCGGAACCGGCAAGGCCAGGGCGGCAATAAAGCTCATTAAAAACAGCGCCCAGTATTTGTAAAGCAGCAGGAAAGCGAGCGCTGACTGCAAAAAAAAGTTCATGGAAGCCGGTATTCCATTACTGTTTCCCTGACCTTGCCTGTGAATTCCAAAGGATCAATGCTGTGTTTTTTGGCATAAGACTTGATCTCAACCATCGGGTAGCGCGGATCGTCAATGGTCAGTTTTTCTTTTACATAGTCGGGAGGAAGGCCGAACACCCGGTTGACGTAGTCGAAGGTCATCCATGGCTCGATGTTCTGAGGTATGGCCGCGGTCCGGTCTTTTTGCAGCCCCCGCATCCGAAGATCCCCTTTGCGAACGCTTGTGAAAAAATCAGCGGTAGCCAGCAAAGTCGTAACCAAAAAAATGCAAAAAATAATGCCAATAATGATGCTGGTTTTTTTGACCCAGCTTGAGGGCTGGTTTGGTTGAGGATTATCCATGGTCATTCTTTACTTGGGAAAAAAATAAAAGTCACCGCCAAAGAGATTAGGACCAAAGCCGCCCAACCAGCCAGGCAAAGTTCTCCCACCAGATTAATGGTTCTTTCAACTTCTTTCAGCGACCTCGCGGCCACGACGAAACCGGAACCTGAATCGCTTGAGTATCTGGTAACCACGGCCGCCAGCCTGACTCCCGGCTGCGGCTGCCAGGTTATTCTGTCTTCGCCTTTGTCGCGAGTGTAATCAAAAACTCCCTGTGGCGGTGTTGGCGTATTGCCGTCAAGCTGAGCGGAGGAAACAACAGGACTGCCCTTATCATCAAAAACGATGACAAAAAGCGAAAGCGAATTTTTAACATCCACGGAATAGGCGCTGACCAAATCCTGAGGGTTGCTCCCGTCTTTGATGGCAGCCGCCAGATCCTGGGCGATCTGAATTTGAGGTTCGTTCGCGCTTAATCGCAGGGTTTGCTGGACTGAGACGTAAGTCACCACAACTGACACTGTGCCCAAAAACAGCACAAGAACAAACAGCCTGACGCGCAAAGAAAACCTTCTTATTTGTATTTTCAATTTATTGGATTTAATTTTCTCATCTTCCAAACCATCGTATCAGAATATTTTTGGTTAATCAAAGGATTTTTTTACAGAGGCCTAAAACTTGCGCTCCCGGATTTCCCGCCCTAAAATCAGGCTATAAGGGGTAGCAATTAACCACAATCTCATGAAAAACATGGGGAAAACCGACCGGATTGTCCGCATTTTGCTGGGCATTCTCCTGCTTCTTGCGGCCATATTCTGGCTCGATTCCGGCATTTACCAGATCCTGGCCTACATCTTAGGGGCCCTGTTTCTGCTGACGGGTCTGGCTGGCGTCTGCCTGGTTTACAAACTGTTCGGGTATAACGGTTTGAAACAAGCCGCGGTTCCGCATCCTCAACAGCCCACGCCGCCCACCCAGTTCCCTCCCCGCCCGCCGATGTAACAAAAAAATCCGGCCGATAAGGCCGGATTTTTTTATTCTAAAAATTTAAACGAAAAGTTAAGCCAAGCTTTTGACGCATCGTTTTATGACGACGAATCCATAAGCCCAAAGGATCGGAAGCCAAATCGGCATCAGGCCAAAGAGGCTGTTGCGATTAAACGTCTCGACTTTGGTGCTGATGAATATCGATTCAGAAATTGCCATGCCAATAAGTCCCACAATAAAAACAATCCCGTCGTTTTTTTCTTTTTTGATCAAAAACGCGGCAATGATCAAAATTAGATAAGCGAGCAAAAGCCAATAGTCATTCTTAATGACAGGAATCAAGCCGATCATCAGCAAGATCGGGATTATGTTTAGAAAAATGTAGAATAATTTGTTCATATGTTTGTCCTTAGCATAACAAATATTATCAGCCTAAGCTAATGGCGGAAACCTCACCGATTCCTTCCTGGCTCTACAAAGGGGCCAGAATGAATTGTCGCGGCACTGAAGTGCCTTCGGGGCAGCTGAAACATAGAATCGCGCCTCTGCGGAAGGAATTGTCGCGGCACTGAAGTGCCTTGTCCGGGGCAGCGGCAAATGCGCTTTGCGTGCATTTGCCGGCGCTCGATTGCTCGCTTAAGCTCGCATCTCGCTGCTGCCCGTTCGATTCCTTCTTCCTCTGTGCCAAAGAAAAATTCCCACCAAAAGGTGAGAATTTTTCTTTGGCAGGGGCGGAAGGAATCGAACCCTCGCAAGTGGTTTTGGAGACCACTGTACTACCATTATACGACGCCCCCATCAAGAAGGCGCTCAAGAAATTATTTCTTTGTTTCCTTGTGCTCGGTATGCTTGTCGCACCACTTGCAGAACTTCTGCATGACCAGCCTGTTCTGGTTGAGCTTCTTGTTCTTTTTGCTTTGATAATTCAAATGGTGGCAGACGGTGCACTCGAAAACGATCAAATTATCCTGCGACATGAATGTTCCTTGGTTAATGTCCTATATGTTTATTTGTTCCGGTTCTTTGATTCACTGGAGCCCAGAAGCGGATTTGAACCGCTGACCTACTCCTTACCATGGAGTTGCTCTACCAACTGAGCTATCTGGGCGAAAGTCGTTTGCCGACTGGCATAATATAACAAAAATAGGCACAAACTTCAACCCTTGGCTGTCTTTAACAAAACGCCCCCCGGTGCCGGGGGCGTTTTAAGTTTCTTATTTTTTCGCCTTCTTTGCGGCCTTTTCGACTTCTACCTTTATCGATTTCCAATGGGTCTTAAGTTCGCGTGCCAGGTCCGCGATCTCTTTCGGAGCGGCCTTTTTCATGACCTTATAGTGCTTGAGCACATCGTCGACGATCTGCTCGTAGGCATCCTTGCTTAAGTCGGTAGCTTTTTCCAGCTTTTCCATGACCTCGGCCTTGGCCTTGACCATCCACGATTTCAGCTGCTTGCGGTGCTTTTCACCGGACTTGGAATAAAAATAATATGCTCCGGCAGTGGCTGCGGCGAGCGCTGCCAAACCCAAACCGATCTCTACCCCCTTTTTGGCTGATTTTGCCATTTGTTTCTCCTTTGTCCGCGGCGATCAAAAAGCGGACTGCCTTAATTATTTTTTCTTGGTAAAATGCGTAATCAATTTGCCGATGTGCTTGATGTTTAAACCGCTGGCTTTGACGTTCTTTCTAAAATCGGCAAGTTCGCTTGAGAGCGAGTCGACTTCCTGCTTGGCCTTGTCCATGATGTAATCGACTCTTCTGCCAATACGGATCAAATAAACGATCAGCACGGCCAACAGCAGACCGAGGACAATGGTCAGCACCGTGGTCACAAAAAAGAAAATATCCTGTTTTAAAAAATCGCTCATAGTTTTTGTTTTAATTTAAAAAAATTTTTACCCTCAACCTTCTTATTATGGAAAGCTCATGCTGGCTGGGAACAGCATGAGCGGGATTACCGGCGGGAATGAGAGCGCCTGTCGATGACGAGGAGCAACTGCAGGGCTTCGCTGTCCTCCAGGACATCGAAATCCCAAAGATTGGGCAGATCGCAATTGCGCCGATGTCGTCTCCTCATAAGACACTCCTTAGCTGGTCTTCATCAAATACCTCCTTAACACGAACGCGCCAAGAACAATTTTACTCCTTATTTGATTGGCAAGCAACTATTCTCTGAATACGGGAAGGGTAAAGAAAAAGACAGTCCCCTTTCCATCCTCGGATTTAAACCAAATCTTGCCACCAGAAGCTTCGATGAACGCCTTGCTTAAGTAAAGGCCGAGCCCGGTCCCGATGTTCTCGAATTTTAAAATGTTGGTGCCGCGGAAAAACTTGCTGAAGATCTGCGCCTGCTGGTCTTTGGGAATTCCCACTCCGGTGTCGCTGATCTTACAAAGCACAGTTCCGTCGAGAACCTTGAGATCAACCTCAATCTGCCCGCCTTCGTTGGTGTATGTAATGGCGTTGTTGATGATGTTTGCCGCCGCCTGCTTGATCTTGTTCGGCTCGGTCCTGACCGCGGGGAACGGCTCCTGTTCGACCTTAAAGCTGACCTTAAGCCTCTTTTTCTTGATCTCGCGCTCTTTTTCTTTGATCAGGCCCCGCATAATCTGGGCGATCTCAGTGGCCTGCAGATAAAGTTTCGTGTCGCCCTGTTCGAGCCTCGTCACTTCCAGCAAATCATTGACCAAAGCGATCATGCGCTCTTTCGAGATATAAATCTTTTCTAAAAATTCCTTCTGCTTTTTGTTCAACGGCCCCAGATTTTCCTTTTGCAAAAGTTCCAA
>JBLMZH010000007.1:0-17577 GCA_050258715.1 Acidobacteriaceae bacterium | reverse complement strand
TCCATTTTTAACAGCTTCCGCTTCTTCTTAAGTCCGCCGATGCCGGAATATCCTCCCAGGCCATTATACGCCACTACCCTGTGGCACGGAACTGCCGGGGCGTGCCGGTTCCTTTTTAGAGCTCCGCCGACTGCCCTGGCTAAATGCGGATTGCCCAAAGCTTTCGCTACCTGGCCATAGGTCATGACGCTGCCCTTGGGAATTTGGCAGATGAACTGAAGCACCCGTTTTTGAAAGTCGGTGTAAACGCTCCAGTCGATTTTGGGTAAGTTCGATTTTTTCATAAATGTAAGTTTAATGGACTAGCGGGCGCCAAGCTGCGGTGGACAGGGTCAAAATTAAAACGATCACGACCAGGCTGACCTGCAAATAAATTTTCTTTACGGTCAGTTTGCCGAAAAATGCGGAAAACGAAAAAGTCCAAAGCAGATAGAACAGGCAAAAAAGAACGACCGCATCCACAACGTAATGCGTCGGCCAGACCGAAAGCCCCCACGCCGCCTGGGACAAAACGATCGCGATCATGAGGTAAAAAAACTTTTTGGCCGGAAGCGAAAACCCGGCAAAGCCCTGAATGCTCAAAAGAAAAGAAGCCAGAAAGACCAAGCCGACGACCCAAATCGTGCTTAAGTCCAAATAAAAATCCAGAGCGAAAATTCCTACAAAGATCGAGAGCACTGAGAACAGATAAAAATTCTGCAAAAGATGGCTTTCTTTGCCGAGCTTGCTTTCAAGCAGATAGAAGCTGACTGACGAAGCCAAAAGGAACAGCAATCTGAGCGTCGGGGAATCGATGATCATGTAGATTAAGCCGCACCCAAGCAGGAACAAAACCGGCAAAAGCAAATGCGGCCAGCTAAGTCCGATGCGCTTGATGTTGACCACGAACGTGGCTAAGACCAAGACCCCCAAAGAAAGGGCCAAAAGCGAGATGTGATTCTTGCTCCCCGTCAAAACGGCAAATAAAAGCCCTGCCAAAACCAGGGATGAAATCTTGTTGAACATGAAGGAAGAATATCAATTTTAGCCGGTTTTTTCAACCTCGCTCGGGCTTGCCAAAGGTTCACCGATGAGCTGCCACCTGATGATCATAATTCCCGAGATCAAAAGCACGGCGATGGCCACGACCTGATCAGCTTTGTATCCGCCGATAAAAATGCTGTCGAGCCTTAAAGGTTCGATAAAAAACCGGATCAGTGAATACCCGCCAAGGTAGAGAAACGCGAGCACTCCTGGTTTGACTTTGTTTTTGACCCACAGAAGCAGAAAAAATACGAGAAGCAGAAGCAAGGATTCGTAAAGGAAGGTCGGATGAAAAAATTCAAAACCCTGGAATTGCAGCGGCCGGTCATTTAACGGAACGAACATTTTCCACGGCAAATTTGTCGGCAGGCCAAAGGCTTCATGGTTGAAAAAATTGCCGAAGCGCCCAAAGGCCTGTGCTAAGGGAATTCCCAAACAGGCCAGGTCAATGATTTTTTTGAAAAGCTGGTTGTCCTTCCCCGCCCAAATCCGCAAGTACAATAATCCTCCAAGAAGCGCGCCGAAAATGGACAATCCCCCGTGCCAAACCTTGAAAATTTCCTGAGGATTTAGCCGGTAATACCCAAAATCAAAAGCCACGGTATAAAGACGCGCGCCCAAAAATCCGAAAATGATCGTAAAAAATGCCAGGTCGTCGAAAGATTTTGGTGTCAGTCCAAAAGATTGGGAATATTTCCGGCACACCATATACCCGATCAGGGCCGAGGCGGCCAGAATGATCCCGTAGAATCTGATCTCGATATTGCCGATTGGAATCCCTTTTGGAACTTCGACGCTGCCTGCAAACGCCTTGGCCAAAAACCAAGCCAAACCCGCCACCGCAACGGGCAGAAGGATAAGAATGGTTTTTTTCATGGGCGTTTAAAAAAGCGAAGTTTGCCTGACGATCGGCTTCCGGGCCGCTGGCTCGGGGAACGTCAGCTTCACTTCCTTGGTTTCAAAATAATCCTTATATAAAAGCTTGCCGTAGGTTTTGACGTAATCGTAAAGTTCTTTGGTGATCTTAACGTCGTTCTGGCAATATTTTTTGAGTTCGTCGATGCGGCCCTGTCGAAACAGCCTGATCGCTTCCAGACCGTCGCCGTTTTTGCCTACGCCCAAAGTGCTTTGCGCCAAATTGTCGAGCTTGACCCTGTGCCCTATCAGCTTTTCTACCTCCTGCATGATGTCCAAGTAAGGCAGCTCCTGCGGGTCAAAGCTGAAATACGGCTTGACCACTTCAAAATCAAAGTGCTTGATGTTAAAACCGATTATCTGGTCCGCTTCGGAAAACATTTCGCCGAGCCTATACATTTGGTCCTCGGTAAAATTGTAATATTTGTCCTCAGGATATGAATAAGCGCAGACCACGGAAACTTTGAGAAGATGATTTTTATCGCGTCCTCCAACCTCACTGAAGTCCTTTTGAGTCTCAACGTCGAATACGATCTTATTTAGCTTTGCCGCCATTTGTTTCTGATTGATAAATTATTTTTTTTCGTGCCTAGCAATTATAGCACAAAAGGAATTACGCGTGGCATAAACATCACCCTTCTCTTTCATAAGCTCTAGCCCTATACCAAAACATTGTTTCAGCACTTAATTTATTGTATACTTTTCGCATGAAAACCATTTTTATCAAAGATTTGGCCGCGCACAAAGGCGAGCAAATTACGGTCAAGGGCTGGGTCTACAATCTGAGATCTTCGGGCAAAATTACTTTTTTGCAGCTTCGCGACGGCACGGGATTCGCCCAGGCCATCGTCGAGGAAAAATCCCTGAAGCAAAATTCGCCCGAGCGAGCAGACGAGATTTGGGCTCAGGCGCAAAAGATCACGCTGGAATCATCCGTGGAAATTACCGGTGTCCCCGTTGAACACCCCAAGCAGCCGGGCACTTTCGAAATCCACGCAAGCGACGTCAAGATCATCCAGATTTCCCTCGAATATCCCATTGGCAAAAAAGAGCACGGCCCGGATTTTCTTTTAGACCTTAGACATCTTTGGCTGCGCTCGCCCAAGCAATGGGCGATTCTTCGGATCCGCTCCGCCATTTACGGTTATGTCGAACAATGGCTTAAGGACCATTTGTTCGTGCGCTTCGACTCGCCCATTCTCACGCCTGCGGCCTGCGAAGGCACGACCACTCTCTTTGCCGTCGATTATTTTGACCTTGGGCAGGCTTTTCTTTCCCAGTCCGGCCAGCTCTATTTGGAAGCGGGCATCGCCTCAGTCGGGCGCTGCTACGATTTCGGTCCGGTATTCCGAGCGGAAAAATCCAAAACCCGCAGGCACTTAACGGAATTTTGGATGATGGACGCCGAAGCGGCCTTTGTCGAGCACGACGAGAACCTTAAGATTCAGGAAGAGCTGATCAGCTTCGTGGTCCAAAGCGTACTTAAGAACTATTCGCGCGAATTAGAGATATTGGAACGCAACATTGAACCGCTGAAAAAGATCGTTACTCCTTTTTACCGGATCGAGCACAAGGACGCGGTAAAAAAACTTCAGGCGCTCGGAAGCAAAATCACCGAAGATGATGACTTGGGTGCTGAAGACGAAGCTCTTTTGACCAACCAATACGACAAGCCGGTGTTTGTGGAAAAATATCCGGCCAAGATCAAGGCCTTCTACATGAAGCGCGACCCGAACGACGACACGCGCGCCATGTGCGCCGACCTGTTGGCACCGGAAGGCTACG
The DNA here is from genome assembly GCA_050258715.1 of Acidobacteriaceae bacterium. Classification (GTDB taxonomy): domain Bacteria; phylum Patescibacteriota; class Doudnabacteria; order UBA920; family O2-02-FULL-48-8; genus JBLMZH01. The sequence goes on along the minus strand of JBLMZH010000007.1, from coordinate 13,854 downwards.
GCGAGATCATCGGCGGCTCCCAGCGCGAAGATGACTACGAGACTTTGCTTGCCCGCATCAAAGAACAAAAGCTGCCGGTGGAAGCTTTCGAATGGTACCTGGATTTGCGCCGCTACGGATCGGTCCCGCATTCCGGCTTCGGAATCGGACTTGAACGGTTGGTAACCTGGGTCACGGGCATTCACCATTTGCGCGAGACCATTCCGTTTCCGAGAATGATCAATCGAAAAACCCCATAATAAATATTTCATCCCGCCTTTCTTTCGAAAAAAGGCGGGATTTTTTGCGGTTTTGCCTAGAATCCGCTATAATTTAACCTGATTTTATCAATATAAACCTCTCTTTTGAGGCCAATTACATGGAACGAACTTACATCAAGGATACCGTAAGCAAAGCCGGCGAAACCGTGACATTGAAAGGCTGGGTGGCGGTGCGCCGCGACATGGGCAAGCTTATTTTTTTGGATCTGCGCGACAAAACCGGCATCATCCAGCTTGTCGTCAACCCGAAAGTCTCGCCCGAGGCGCACGCGATCGCGCAAGACATTAAGAACGAATACGTGATCGAGGTTGAAGGCTTGATCAACGGCCGGACCGGCAAGCAGATCAATACTGAAATGCCAACAGGCAGCGTTGAGCTTGAGGTCAGGCGCCTGGTCGTAATCAGTACGGCCAAGCCGCTTCCTTTTGACATCAATTCCGACACCAGGAAAATCAACGAAGAGACGAGGCTTAAATACCGCTACCTTGATTTGCGCAACGAGCGCATGAGGAAGAACCTCCAGCTTCGGCACAAGCTTCTCCAGTTCATCCGCAATTACCTGACGGATGAAGGCTTCACCGAGATTCAAACCCCGATTCTGACCAAGTCCACTCCGGAAGGCGCGCGCGATTATCTCATTCCGTCGCGCATCTATCCCGGCAAGTTTTTTGCCCTTCCCCAATCCCCCCAGCAATACAAACAGCTGTTGATGGTTGCCGGCATAGAAAAATATTTCCAAATTGCGCCGTGCTTCAGGGACGAGGATGCCCGCGCTGACCGCAGCCCCGGCGAGTTCTATCAGCTCGACTTGGAAATGTCGTTTGTCACTCAGGAGGACATCCTGCAGCTGGTCGAAAAAATGTACACCAAGCTTGTTGAAACCCTGACTCCGGAAAAAAAGATCCAGCAAAAACCCTGGCCGAGGTTAACTTACAAAGAAGCCAAGGAAAAATACGGGAACGACAAGCCTGATTTGCGCAAGGACAAAAACGACCCGAACGAACTGGCTTTTTGCTGGGTAGTCGACTTTCCCCTGTTTACCGAACAGTCCGAAGAGGATTTCTTCCACGGCTCGGGCGAAAGCAAATGGGCGCCCTCGCATCACATGTTCACCGCTCCCAAGCCCGAAGACCTGCCCTTGCTTGAAACCGATCCGGGCAAGGTCAAATCTTTCCAGCACGATTTGGTTTTAAACGGCGTTGAGATCGGCGGCGGAAGCATCCGCATCCACGACCCCAAGGTTCAGGAAAAGATCTTTGACTTAATCGGGTTTACCGAAGACCAGAAAAAACAGTTCTCCCACATGCTGGAAGCCTTTGGATACGGCGTGCCTCCGCACGGCGGCATTGCTCCGGGAATTGACCGCTTCGCAAGAATTCTGGCCGGCGAAGACAAAATCTCAGAAGTCATCGCTTTCCCGCTTTCCGGCAATGTCCGCGATCCCATGATGGGCTCGCCCTCAACCGTTTCCGAAAAACAGCTCAAGGAGCTGCATCTTAAACTCGACGTAAAAAAACCGCATGAAAAAGTATAACCTTCTCAAAAACCTGCGGGTCGTATTCATTACCGCCACCGTGATCGTGCTGGTGTTCTTCGGCTTCACCATCTTCCGCGAAAAACAGATCAACAGCCTGAACGTCATCACGTTTTTGGTCCTGATCCTTAACCTCATCTATCAAATAATCGTCCGACCGCAAAAACCGGCGGAGGAAAACAAAAAAACCTATGGCGATCCCCAAACCCCTTGAAAAACTTCTGAAGGACAATAAAGTCAAATACCAGGTTATTGAGCACCGCAAAGTGTTCACGGCCTATGATTCGGCCGAAACCCAGCACATGAAAATGAGCGAGGTCGCCAAGGCCGTGCTGCTTAAAGGCAGCGACCTTTATCTGGCCGTGCTGCCCGCGGGCAACAACTGCGACTTCAAAGCGCTGGCCAAGCTCTCAAGCGATAAGAAGCTGACCATGGCCAAGGAAAAAGACATCACCACGAAACTCAAAACCAAGGTCGGCTTGGTCGCGCCTTTCGGGAGTCTCTACAAAATCCCTGTCTTCTTTGATAAAAAGCTGACCAAGAACAAGAAACTAAATTTGCCGGCCGGTTCTTACACGGAATCGCTCGTGCTTTCGGTCAAGGACTACATCAAACTCGAAAACCCAGTCCTCGGCAATTTTTCCATTAAAAAATAAAACCCAGACCTTACAACTCCTTACTATCCCTTACCACTTCCTTACCGCCTTACTATCCCTTACCATTCCTTCTTCCCCTAATGAAAGTCAAAATCGACCAGTTCGAAGGCCCCTTAGACCTTTTGCTCAGCCTGATCGAGGAACAGCAGCTCGACATCACCACGGTCTCGCTCGCAAAGGTCACGGAACAATTCTTAGACCACGTCAAAAGCCTCCAGCAAAAAAATCCTTTGGGCCTGGCCGATTTTTTAGTCATTGCCGCCAAGCTCCTTTTGATCAAATCCAAAGCCCTGCTGCCCAACCTTGAACTCGGCATCGAGGAGGAAGAATCGGCCTTTGACCTGACCCAGCAGCTTTTAACATACAAAAAGTTCAAGGAAGCCGCCAGATATCTGCGCCGGCTCGATTCCAGGCGCAGGCAAAGCTGGGGCCATGAAGTTGACTTTGAAAGCCGGATCACGTTCGTTCCCGATCCTGACCTGACCGCTGCCGCGCTGGCCGGCTGCCTGCAAAAAGTGGCGGTGGAACTTAAAGAGATCGTCAGGCTCCCGCAGCAGGTCATGGCCGAGGTCGTTTCCATCACTGACAAGATCGACCACATCCAAAAGCTCATTTCGGAAAAAGTTGAAACGTCCCTTTCCAGCCTCATCAGGGAAGCTAAGAACAAAACCGAGGTCATCGTCACTTTTCTCGCTTTGCTTGAACTCATCAAGCAGCGCATCCTTTCCGTCGAACAAGACAAGATCTTTTCCGACATAACCATAAAGAAAATCCAATGAACCAAGAAAAACTCGAATCTCAAATCCTGTCCATCCTTTTCGCTTCCTCAAAACCGGTTTCCATCCGGGAGCTGGCCGAAACTTTCGAGATGGAAGAAAAGGCCGTGGAAGAAGCCCTGATCAAATTGGCGACCAAGCAGGAAGATTCGGGGATCAATGTCCTTTACCTAAACGGCAGAGCCGAACTGTCCTCAAATCCGGACAACAGCCCGCAGGTGAAAAAATTCCTTTCTTTGGAACTTCGGGAAAAACTGACGGATGCGGCCATGGAAACTTTGGCCATCATCGTTTACCGCGCGCCGATCTCCAAAGCCGAGATCGAAAATATCCGCGGCGTAAATTCGCAATACACCTTAAGGCACCTGCTGATCCGGGGGCTGATCGAAAAAGCCGGTTCGACCGAAGACAAGCGCCTGACCCTTTATAAGCCGACCATTGAGCTTTTGCAGCATCTGGGGATAAAGAACATCAATGAACTGCCCGACTTCGAGGAGCTGACCAAAAACATCAGCCTGCCTAACAGCGAACTGACCCAGCCCGGAATTTCGCCGGACAACAAAGGCCCGGAACAGCCGGAAGAAAATTCTCAGGAATAGAAAAATCCCGCCTAATCAGGCGGGATTTTAATCATAGATTTAAGCGAATTGTTCTCTGACGCGGAACAGCTGGATCCTGGCATAGTGCTCGATTGCCGCATCGCGGTAGGAGGAAACTGTTTCAGAAAGCCAGGTCTCGAATTCCTTGAGCATTTTCTTGCTTTTTACCAGAGAAGCCTTATATTCGATTTCGTGAAAAATGAGTAAATTCATGTTATTTGAATTTTAATTTTAAGAACGGAAAACTCTTCAGGTCATTTAAAAGCCTGGGGATCCCGTTTTTTGCCCCTGTCCAGAAAGCGAAATATCCTTTGCGAATATCGCCTTTGCGCTGGAACTTGTCCTTAAGCGCGGTTGGTTGCCGCTTTTTTGGCAAGGGGTTCTTCATATCTTGCGTTAATTAACAACAAGATATGAATAATTGCATATTCGGTCCATTGGGAGAACGACCAAGCATTTGATCCAAGCGGATTTTGGGCTTGGATATTATGCTAAACCTTATTAAATCGGCTTAGCGACGTTCTTTTCCAAATACAGGACCTTATTAAGGATCAATGCGACCTTGAGTTCCATGGCATCGTTGAACTTTCGCGGATCAAGGCCGGTGACCTTCTTTATTTTATCGAGCCGATAAAGCAAAGTGTTACGGTGGATCTTCAGCTCCTTTGAAGTCTGAGTCAAACTCATGTTCTTGTCAAAGAAAGCCTCCAAAGTTTCCATAAGATAGTCTTCGGCCAGCAATTTCATCAGCAGCCGTTTGACGAAATTATCCTGCCATTTTTTGTTCCCGCCGGCCAGCGTTGCGATCATTCCCAAATCGTCGATGTGGTACATCTGGCGCTGCTCGCCCATGCTGATTCCGAGATTAAGGGCTCTTTTCGCTTCTTCGTAAGAAAGAATGACGCCTTCCTTGCCTTTGTAAAAGCTTCCCACGGCCAGCAGCAATTTGTTGTAGCTGCCCGGTTCGAATTTTTCGCTGATCGTCTTGCAAAACTCTTCGGTCTTGCTTCGGATAGTGTCGACCATTTCCTTGCCGTCTATGCTGTAGAGCTCGTCGACCAGAATTACGAAAGTGTCCGAGCCGAAGTATGAGACGCTGCAACCCGACAAACGGCCAAAGAATTGGCTTAGCGCCTGGAATAATTTTTTCTTGTATCCGCTCAGAGCGGTTTGTTTCTCATCCTCGGACGCGGACAGGCGGCTTCCGAACAAATGTTCCCAGAAACCGTCGACTTGGACGATGATCACGACCTTGTCGCGATTAAGGTTGATTTCAAACAGATCAGCCTCTTCCCTGACCTTATTGTCCTCAAGCGACAATCTCCGGTGCAAAAGTCCGTATACGAAATTATCCTTGATCTTGTCTTTGTAAGGAAAACTGTCGGTGACCAAATTTTGATGCATGAACAAACCGATCAGCGTGCTTAAAAGTTTCCGGTAATGATTGTATTCCTCGGGTTTGTCCTCGATAAAAACACTGCCTACTTGTTCGCCGCTGTAGACCACTGGCATGATCAAGCCGGCGGGAAGCGTAGTTTTGCTTGGCGGGCCAGCGGTTTCCATTTCCTTTTGCGTGTCTACTGCCTGCTTGAGCTGTTCGTAATTTTTACCCGTTTCCGAAAGCTCGGTTGACGCCAGGATGTCTCCCAAGGCGTTTGCTACCGTAATTTTTTTGTTAAGAAGGGCGGATAATCGGTTGACCAGATTTTCCGCAATGATTTCGTTAAGTTCCATTTTTGTGCCTTTTTATTATTATTAATTATCTTTCTAGTATAAATATACAATTATTCCTTGGAATTACAATGCCTGGAACCCAAAAAATAGCTATTTTTTGTATAAAATAGCTAAAAATCTTCAAATATTTTAGGTTGTAGTTTGGTCAATACCAGCCTTTTGATTGGGATTATCTACAACTATAGACCAGAAAAAACTGGTCAAAAGGGCGAAAATCAGAAACATTTTCCACTTATCCCCTGTTGAAAACCCTTAAAACCTCTTTACTGGCTTAAAACCTGCCTTGCCGCGTCCCACATGCCCCAATCATTCTGGTTGTGGGCCATCCAATACCACCATTCCACACCCCAAAAATAGTTGTCCTCTAATCCAACTCGCCGGGCATAGTCAACGTTTTGCTTGAAAATGACCGGGTTCATCAAACCTCTTTGCGTCTCAATGTCGGTCAGCTGAACGTCAGTGTTAAACCACGGCTCAGCCTGCAGCTCCACTCCGGTAAAACGGTCAACTCCGGTATAGAATTTTGCGATCCCGGCTTTGATTCGGAAAAACGCCGGCGGCAGCGGGTAGCGGAAGTATCCGATCTTCTTATGGTAAATGACGCGGTACATGGTCGAGCCGAATATGTCCGGGCCAAATCTTGCTGTCGGGACCCAGCGGCCAAGTTCCCCGCTGTCGGTTAAAATGATGGGGCGCGAATCAAGCCGCCGCACGATTTCGATTTCCTGCCTGAACGTCTCTTTATCGATGACGGGGCACTCCGGTCCGAAATTGAACAAGGCTTCGTTTTCGATCTGCCAGGCCTTGATGGAATTGAACTGCTTAAAATGGCTGACGGCCATTTCGACCATGTGCAGCTGCCGGGCTTTCTGCTCTTCCGGGCTTAAAGAATTTACCCAGGCCGGCTGATGGCATTCGGGCCAGCGCGGCAGTTTCTTGCCAACTGCCAAAGTCACGTCAATATTCCTCTTGTCCGCTTCAACGAGCATTTCATCCACGTCCTGGAAATACCAAAGATCTTTTTCGGTTTCCATGGTCCGCCAGTACGCCATCAGCCTGAGCTTCTTCGGCTTCAGATCGTTTAAAATATCAAGGTACATGACCTTCCAGTCATACCCCAGATACTCGGCATGGCTTCGGGAAAAGCTGATTCCCCATTCCGGGTTTTTAGTGGGATGAAAAGAAAAATAAAAATATGCGAGGACGGCGGCGATGACCACCGCCAATGCCAGCAAAAAATATTTCAGGCCTGAAAAAAATTTTTTCATTTGATTGCAACGAGATAAAGGCCGGTGCTGATCAAAATAATGGACGCGATCTTAAGCGAAAGGGATTGCGAATTAATGCGCTCCTTGATGATCTGCGGATACTTAAGCGACAGAAGCGTGGTGATGATCAAAAGGAACACGAACTGAACGCCCTGCATGGCATTGACGATCGAGACGCTGCCGACCGAGATCGCGTAGTTCTGCAAAAATCCGCCGATGTTCCCAATGCCGCGCGAGCCGTAATAGATGAAAATATTTTTGGGCTTGATTTTTTTCGGCGCATGAAAAATCAGTTCGCGGTTGCGCTTGGGGATGATCAAGGCCAGCGCCGTAAAGAAAAATCCGAGGCGCGTCCAGATCATTCCCGAAACAAAGTTGCTTACGTCAAAGATGTGCTTGGTGAGCACAAAGGACGCTGCGAACAAAAACGAGCTGATTATGGCTGATTTTAAGGCCTTGGCCTGCCACCCGCCTCTTTCCTTGCGAAGCGAAATCAAGACCGCGCCTAAGACTAAAAACACAAAGCCGATATTCTGATCAATGCTTAGCCGCTCGCCCAAAAAAAAGTAGGCCAAAATCAGGGTAAAAAGCGGCGTTAATCCCCCGTTGATGGGCAAAACTCTGGAGATCGAGGTCTTTCGCGTAGCGTCATACAAAAAATAAAGGGCGATCGTAAAGCAGGAGCCTGCCACCAGGGCGATTAAAAGGTCTTTGGCCGAGATCATCTTCAGTCCGAACGGGGCGAGCACAAACGACAGCGGCCCGCTGATGCCGAGGAAAAAAGCGTAAACCACGGGATGCGACTCGACGTGGCTTAAGAAAAACTTATCAAAGACGCCGGTGATGGCCAGAAGCAGATAAGCGAATATTGCAAAAAGAATCCAAATGGTCATGCGATTTCCTTAAACACTTCGGCGCTCGGCCTGATCTTCCGCGCCTGGGTTTCCAGGTCAACTTCGATCAGCCCGAATTTCGGATTGAACCCGTCCTGCCATTCGTAAGTGTCAGTCAGCGTCCAATAAAAATATCCTTTGACATCCGCACCTGATTCGACGGCTTTGGAAACCCACTCCAAATGCTGCCTGATAAAATCCTTGCGCATGTCGTCGCGGGCATTGGCGATCCCGTTCTCGGTGATGTAAAGCGGCACTTTGTATTTCTTTAATCCGACAAGCAAATGGAATATTCCTTCCGGAAAGGTCCGCCACCCCATGTCGGATTTCGGGCCCTCGCTCGTCATGCGTTTGAAAATTTTCCATCCCAGCTTGAGGCGCTCGTAAAAATAATAGTTCAATCCGATGAAGTCGAGCTGCTTTTTGACGCGGTTCAAAAAATAAAGATTGCCGAAATAATTCGCCGCGCCCGCAACGGCCCGGTCAAAAATATTATTTCCGCGGTATGCTTCGTAGTAAACGTTATTTTTGGCCAGTCCGATCTGGGCTTGAGGTCGAACCTGCTTGATCGCGGCAAAGGACGCGCGATGCGCTTTCATCAAATTGTGGAACACTTCCAAAAAAGAAATGACGTTTCTTTCAAACGGCGGCCAAATTCCCCTTAGGTATCCCATCTGGGAATAAACCTCGGGCTCGTTGATCGTCACCCAAAGATCGATCTCGTCGCCGAGATTTTGAGCGACAAACCAGCTGAAGCGCGCAAATGCTTCAATGCCGTGCGCGGTCTCAAATCCCCTTTTTTCAGACAGCCATTGCGGCAGGGTAAAATGAAAAAGCGTGACCATCCGCACCAAGCCCGCCTCTTTCATTGATTTTAAGACTTTCCGGTAATGCTCGATCGCAACGCTGTCCCAGCGGCCTTCCACCGGCTCGATCCGGCTCCACTCGATTGAAATGCGCATTGCCTTAAGGCCTAAACCAGCGGCCAGCTTGAAATCCTCGTCATAGCGGTTGTAATGGTCCGCGGCCTTGCCCGACTTCGGCAGTTTGCCTTGCTGCTCGAACATCCACCAATCCGAGTTAAAATTGTCCCCTTCCACCTGGTGCGACGAAGACGCCGCCCCAAGCAAAAAGCCGGCCGGCAACGCAATTTTTGTTTCCGTAGGGTTTTCTTCCATATGCACATTATACCCCAATTTAACCAGCAAATCACATTTGCCCACGTCAGTCGGTTTTGTTAAGCTTGGGAGCTAAAGGAGGAAAAATGATCGTAGTTTATATAGCCCATCCGATCGGCGGGAATGTCCCCTCAAACCTAGGTGCAGTCGAGAAGATCGTCGCCAACTTGTTTGCTGCGAATCCCGAACTCTATCCCATAGCGCCTTATACGGTCGCGTTAAAATATCTCGACGACAAACATCCCGTAGATCGAGAACGCGGGATATTGATGAACAAGGAGTATTTTAACCGCCGCTTCATCAATGAGCTTTGGTTGTTTGGCAACCGGATCTCAAGCGGCATGTGGGAAGAAGTCTGCTGGGCCAGAGAATTCGGCATCCCGGTGGTTCCGACAAATTCGAAACTCGCTGTCGCCTTAATCCGCCGCGAATATACGACCGGTAGCCAGATGCGAGTTATCGTTTGCGGGCCCGGACAAGACGCGATTGTCACTTACCTTGCCCTGGGCAGGGAAAAGGACGGCATTTACGTCAGCCACCGACTCCATCCTCGAACCTTTCTTTGGTGGGGCGACATCATCTACTTCGCGCCAATCGGGAAACCAATTCCCCAAAACTACGCTTCCGCTGCCTTGGGCTGCTTTCGTTTTTGATTTTTTATCCAATGTTGTCGAAAACCAAGATTGATTATTATCATGGCATGCCAACAACATGGTACGACGACAAACCAGGGCCGATCTACCCCAAGCTTTCAGGCTCCGCCAAAGCCGAGGTTGTTGTCATTGGCGGCGGCATGGCCGGAATTTGGACAGCTTATTTGCTTTCCGATAAGCACAAAGTCATCCTGATCGAAGCCGATGAGCTGGGTTCCGGAGCGACGATAGACACGACCGCCTTCGTGACCCAGCTGATAGACACCAGTGCCGATGAGTTGATCAAACTCTTTGGGGAAGAGAGAACGAAAAAAATCTACGCTTCGGGGTTTTCAGGCATCGAAGCCATTGCTTCGGCAATCAAAAAAGAAGGCATTGAATGCGAGTTCGAGGACGCCACAACTTATGTTTATGCTGCTGAAGCCGACCAGTACCCGGCCGTCGAAAAGGAATACGAAGCCTTGATCAGTCTGGGCCTTAAACCTAAAATCCACCAGACGCACGAATTAAAGTTGGCAAGCTTCGGGCATTATGAATTGATCGGCCAGGCAAAGTTCCATCCTCTGAAATTTTTGCACGGACTGGCCCACGCCGCTGTCAAAAAAGGCGCTTTGATCTATGAAAAAACCGAAGCTTTGGGAATCCAGTCCGACCATCAGCCCTTCACCGTAAAGACAACAAACGGCGACATCGCCGCCGATTTTGTCGTCGTCACAACCTATAATCCGTTCAACAAGCCGCATGAGGTTTTTGCCAAGAAGGGCATGTACAAAAGCTATGTACTGGAAGTCGAATTGCCGGAAGGCCGGCTGCCGCCCGGAATCTATTGGGACAAAGCCGACCCTTACAATTATTTTCGAATAGACAAGCGGCCGGGTTTTGACCGGATGATTCTGGGCGGGCAGGACCACCGCTACGGACTGCCTGTGGATCGCGAGAAGCGCTTTAAATTGCTGGAGGAATATTTGCAAAAATTGCTGCCTGAAAACGGCTACAAGATCAAGCAAAAATGGGCGGGTCCGATTCTCGAGCCCAGCGACGGCCTGCCGTTAATCGGCAAGTACCGGGAAGGACAGTTGCTGGCCGCGGGTTTTTCCGGCAACGGCATGACCTACTCTCCGATTTCAGCCATGATCTTTCGCGACATTATTGAAGGCCGCAATAATGACTGGCTCGAACTTTACGATCCTGACAGGCTGCTTAAACCATATCGCCTGCTAATGAAAGGCGAAGATTATGCGGAAAAATTTTTCAACGGAGTAATTAAGAATTTCTTTAAAGGATAAACAAAATTAAATTTCAAATTAACAAATTACGAATCCTGCAATCGGCTAATTTCAAAAATTGGCAATTTTTGGCAGTCCTTGACCGCGGGCAAATCTTCCTCTAAACTTTGGAGTTGGCAAGGCTCAAGGAGGAAATGCTTATGTAATTGCGGGAAACCCGAAGCCATGACAGAGGAGGCTCATGGTGCCCAACAACATCAGAAGACTGACATTCCCCGGACATGAAGTGTGCCTAAGGCAGGTGGAAGTCCCCACCATCCGGCTCATGCGCGTCCGTCAATTTCACTCTGACCAGATCGAGGTCAAGGAGCAGGTCGCAGTCCAGTGGTTTGGCGAAAGCGAGCGAGGCAACCTTGGAACAAGGAACTGGCAGTTCGTCTTTCCGCTGGCCGTCAGTCCGGAATCCCCCCTCTTCTTCCACCATCCCGAATGGTTTCGGACCGTTACGATCACCCCCTATTGCCAGTGGCCGGGCTTCAAGGCACTGGCAGTACCTGGTCACGAAGGCCGGTACGCGAACAGCACCGTCATCTTCGTGATGACGGCAAGGCTGGGAAAGTGGGGCGACCATGGCAGGATCGAGCCGTCGGCTCTGCTCCTCGACGTGGTTCCGCTGCAGGAACAGAACTTCGGAATGATCCGGCCCCGTTACTACTCCAACCTGGCGATCCGGGACGAGGAGATCTCGAAACTCGCCCGGGAGCGTGAATTCTCCGTTGCATAAGCATGGCATCCGACCCAAAGCCGCCCGTTCAAGGTTAAAACCTTGCGGGCGGAGTTTTTTTCGTGATTCCTATCTCTATCTCGACGCCCCCTCTTGTCATTCCTTGGTCCTACCCTGTCATTCCCCCACCTCTTCTTGTCATTCCCGCGAAGGCGGGAATCTAGACAAGTCTACAATATAGGTCCTCCCAGTTGGGATTTTCTTTTTCAATCAACTTAACCTTCCAGTCCCTATTCCATTTCTTTAGCTGTTTCTCGCGTTTAATCGCCGCTTCAATACTTTCTGTTTCTTCAAAATAAACAAGATCATGAACAATGTATTGTTTAGTAAATCCTTTAACAAAATCCTGTTTATGTTCGTAAACTCGTTTTGTTAAATTATTAGTAACCCCAATATATAAAACTCCGTTCTTTTTGCTTGCTAAAATGTAAACGAAATATAGCATAAGAGAACATCATACATAGTCCACATATTCAAAGCAAGATTCCCGATTCCTGCAAAATGCCATCGTCGGGAATGACAAAAAAAACCCTGTCATTCCCCAGGCCCCGTTGTCATTCGGTCCCCCCTGTTTTCGCATAGATATAATTCGGTAGGAATCTTACCTCTATTTAAACACCTAGCCTTGACTTTTGCCTGAAATTTTACTAAAATTCAGCATTACAATCGTTCGCGCATCCAAACAAAACCATGGCGGACAGCCAAGGAGGAACATATGTTCGATCACTCGAGCCTGCTTCCGGTTGTGGCCGCCATGCTTCACGCTGCCGGCTTTATCCTGTACAACATCAACACCAAGAAAGGCGACTCCAAGCCGAACTTCGTGAGCTGGTTCATCTGGGCCCTGCTCTCGACCATGAACGCGCTGACCTTCACCGCTGCCACGAACTGGGTCAACGCCTTAGTCACCTTCGTCGGCGCAACGGGCTGCATCGGCACTTTCATCCTCACACTCTTCACGGGAAAGTTCAAACGGCCTGACTGGAAGGACATCGCTTCCCTGTCAGCGTGCCTGCTCTCAATCGTCCTCTGGAAATTCCTAGATCCGGTAATCGCCAACGCCGTTCTCTTCCCCGGTCTTCTGCTCTCGTTTGAGCCCAGCGCGCGCGGAGTCCTGTACAACCCGCTCTTCGAGAAGAAACTGCTTCCATGGTGGCTGTGGACCTCTGCCTACGTCCTGACCATGGTCAACACTTTCCTGTTCCAAGGCGGTATCAGCTTCAAGCTCGTCATGCCCCTTGCCATGACCCTCTGCCACGCGATCGTCCCGATCATCTGCCTGCACTTGAGGAACAAGAACACTCCAGTCTTCGAACTCCCTACCATGTCGTAGCTTTCACAAGCGCGACTTTCAAAGCCGGTGCGTTGTTAACGCATCGGCTTTTTCGCTCCATTCTTTTGTCATCCTGTCCCCACTTTCACGGGGATAAACTCTGGCGGGAATCCTTATTGTTTTATGGTTAACTTTCTTTTGTCTAGCCACGGTGATAGTATTTACTTATGAATTTGCCAAAGGTTAAATTTGCCGACATTCCATTATCCAAAGAGGTTGATTGGATACACGGTTTTTTGTTTCAAAACAAATGGGGCTGGGGCAAATACATTATTCGAAAGTATCCAAAAATTAAAATAGTTTATTCTTTCAAAACCGAATCTGAACAAGTTAATTTCTTAAAAAGGTTCGCCTCAAACTACAAAAAGGAGAATAAGCAAGCCATCGAGAAAAACAAAATTCGATATCAAAGAGAATGGCGGAAAATCGAAAGAGAATATTTTGAAACCATTGCAAAGATCATACGGGCTGACTGGCCCTCAAATAAATCAATTAAGGCCGTGGTTTCCATCAATCCGATTTGTCCCCGTTTTTTAAATAATTGGAGTTTTTCTCTCTTTTATAACTGCAAAAAACCGATTCATGCGATGCATATCATCATGCACGAGACCTGCCATTTTTTGTACTTCAAAAAATGGGGCGAGCTGTATCCGAAAATCAGCAAAAAGAAATATGAATATCCCTACGTTGAATGGCATCTCAGCGAACTTGTTGCTCCAATCATTCTCAACGATCATCGCGTTCAAAAAATATTGAAGGGGAAAACCGAATTTTATCCCGAACACAAAAGGATAAAAATAAACGGAAAATCCGCCCCAAAGTATTTTACTGATCTGTATAATAAATTTTCAAAGGAAAATGATTTTGAAGGTTTTGTTAGAGAATCTTACAAGGAAATAAATAAACATAAAAAGCTGTTTAAATTCTAACTCTTACAGCAGTCAAAAAAGCCGGTGCGT
>JBLMZH010000006.1:0-6666 GCA_050258715.1 Acidobacteriaceae bacterium | reverse complement strand
GTTCCGCCGATGAGAGCGCGCCCTCCGGTTCGAATGTACCCGCCGCGCGAATCCCAAGCGACAGTATCCAGGAACATGGGCTGGCCGTTGGTCAGCATGACCTCGACCTTGATGCCTCCGGAAGGCACCTGGTCTTCCTTCACGATCTGGAACCTGAACTTCCCGTTGGCATTCGTCACCAGGTCCGCTGCCCGCTGGACGTCAGCGATGGCATTGGGCTGGTTGACGATGTCCCCGGAAAGTACAAGGTAGACGTCGCCGTTGACGCGACGGAGCCGCTTGGAACCCACTGTTCCGTAAACGAGCTCCTGGAGGAAGTTCTCGTCGAACACTCCGGGTCTTGTCGGACACAGCTCGAAGCTGTAATCCGTGTAGCGGGTCTCCCACTTCATGAACCCGCCGGCAGCGATGTCGATGTCCGCGTTCCTGGCAAGCGGCGTCTTGAACGTCGCGAAGCCGGAGCCGTCAGTGGTTACCGTCTGTCCGGACGAAACGAGTGTTGCTCCCGCAACGGGCGCTCCACCTTCCAGCGACACGACCTTGACCACGGTAGGATCCGGGGCGGTCGGGGCGGAAGGGCTGGGCGTAGCCGGTGCGGAATGCTGTTTGGAGCACGCGCCGAAGGACAGAGCGGAAATTAGGATGACGACAAAAACGAAACCGCGTTTGCTGTTCATTGCCGCCCTCCTTTGGGTGGCTGCTGTTCTCACAGCCGAAAAAGAGCCTGGTTTGCGAAACTGCGCTTTGTTCTGTCTTTAGTTTATGCCCAAGTATATTTAAAATTAAGCCAAATGTCAATAGGTAAAGGAGGCACCTGCCAAAACCCTGTTCTAAACTTTTGGCCTCGCTTACGCTCCCCTATCCTTAGTAGTAGGAATCAGGACCGTCTGGGCATCAATCGACATTCCCGACAAAATTCCAGTTACTGTCACGCTGTTGCCGACTTGAATAAACTGCCAGGGCGCCAAGCTTCCCCGCGAATTGATTACTCTTGTCCCGCCGAAGGCATCCATGACAACGGTATAGTTTTTTGCTCCTATGTTCAGGAGAAAATTATTATTGGAATATTTTGCCATTACAATTCCTGTAATCGTTTGGGAACTGCCAGTTTCCGATTGTGCCGCATTTGCCACGGCCGAAGGACTGGCCGCAACCGAAGGAACAGGAGGGGTCGGAGAAGAAACAGGAACAGTCCCGGCTTTTTCTTTCAACCCAAAAGCTTTCCCAGGGTTTTTGTCAGCGGAAACCGGCGACAAAGATTGATTCGAAGATTGATTTTCTGAAGTCTGCGCAGCAGTCGAATCAGAAATGGCTTGAGGCCTAAGTCTTTGGTTTTCGGGATTTCTGGCTGCCTGGGCCCCGCTAAAAAATTTAAAGTCAACAAGCAAAGCGCTTCCGGCTAAAAATAAAAAAATGGCGATAGCCCCTAGCCTCGCGTTCTTATTCTTTCTTAAAATTCTGAATAATCTCATTTGGGGAATAAATTTAATTGAGCAAAGTATAACAACAATTATTGTTCCGTGAATTAGTCAACCTGGCCAAAGATCAAAAAGGACACGCGCGGATTCCTATCCACGCGTGCCTCAAGAGAAAAAGTTCCCGCTATTGATCATATCGTCTCCCGGCACCTTAGGCTCTTGCGTAGCAGCCCTTGTCCGTCCTGCGGAGGAATCCGCTTTCCATGAGACAAGCGGAAACCTTCTCCCAGGTTCTAGGATCAACGTTCAGAAGACGCTGGGCCTGAGCGGCCGAGAGATGCAAGCCTGGCATCTCGGCGAATTCAGACCGAATGCGATCAACAATGTATCGGCTGACCGATTTGTCTTCCTCTTGTTTCATCCTTCCTCCTTCTTGAAACCCTTCGGCCGGTTCCCCCAGAACCGGCAATCAATTAAATTTACCCAAAAAGTTTGAACAATTCTTTAGTGCAAGCCAAATAAAAAATGCATCAAAATTGAATCTTGAATTTGATACATTGAACAACGAGCTTTCCCCGCCCGCGAAAAATCGACTTTTTACCAAAGAAAAGAACCAGTCCCGCGAGGCGAGCTGGTTCTGGTGCGATAAGGCCCTAGGCCTTGTATGATTCCTCCTTGATTCCCGCAGAGCTTCAGGTGAAGCTTTGCTGCTCCTGCTTTGTACTCTTTCGAGCACTCCACATTAGCGGCGAAGCTAACACCTGAAGTCCACAGACGGACAGCAGTTTTTCCCTTTTTACAGGTTCCAACGAACTGACCGTTCTCGTTTGCAACTCCTCGTCGCTAGGATTTGCGACAAGCAACTGCGCCTTGAGATAGGCATCGCCTTCTGAAGGTCAACGGACATGTCCCCTGTCCCAGAGAACATCCGAGTTCGATCCTTCCAAGCTGATTGGATTCCTTGGACTTGGTTTCCAACCAACCTGTTTTGGTGCGATAGCGCTTCCGGTTCCGGATTTTAGGTTTGGGGTTTCCCCGATTCTCAGGTATCCCTCCCGAGAATCACCAGCCTTGTTCAAGGGCTGATACAACCTGTTCGGTTCCTCTGCGCCTGTACAGCTCGATAGGTATGAGAGCGTTTCAGTGAAATCAATGATATACCCCTGCTTGAACATTGGCAAGGGCCCATTTATAAACACTTTGTGAATAAATCCCGGGCAAAAGTTCAAAAATTTTACAGTTCCTTTGGCAAATTAACTATAAATAAATTAAATCCCCCAATATTTAGAATTTTTGCTGTTTTCAAGGCAAAACATATTATTGCTAGCTTATTTCTAAAAAAGCTAATAAATTT
Source organism: Acidobacteriaceae bacterium (assembly GCA_050258715.1). Lineage (GTDB taxonomy): Bacteria > Patescibacteriota > Doudnabacteria > UBA920 > O2-02-FULL-48-8 > JBLMZH01. The sequence goes on along the minus strand of JBLMZH010000006.1, from coordinate 3,894 downwards.
TTTTCCAACATTTTATTTTTGCGGCCATTTAATCATAATCACGTTCTCAAAAAAAATAAATTTAGGTTTCCAAAGGATAAATGGTATAATAAAAAGGATGAAAATTCATTCAAAGAAACAAATAGTTTTGGTTTTGGCGTTTTTTGTTTTTGCCTCTTTCTCGACCACTTTTGCCCAAACGGCCGGATCCAATCCAGAACAGGATGAAAAAACCCAGCTTCAGCAGCAATTGCAGGAAATTGAAAATCAAATCGCAGCCTATCAAAAAGAGCTCGACCAAACCCGGGGCGAAAAAAATACTCTCCAAAACAAGATCAAGACGCTTAAGAAACAGCAGGACAGTCTGACTTTGCAAATTAAGGCCACGAACCTCAGGATCACGGACTTAGGCGCGCAGATCACGGCAACTCAGGCGACGATCGACTCGAACACGGAAAAAATGGAAGCGCTCAAGAAGCAGGCCGCCGGATTGATCAGTTCCGTCTACCAGCAAGACGAAGTTTCGATGCTGGATATTTTTTTGACCCACGACAATTTTATTGATGCGATTTCCGAAATGGAAAATTATTCCCGCCTTTCCGACAGCTTGAATTCCCTGTTAAACGAAGTCGCCGCCACCAACAAATACCTGGCCGAGGAAAAAGTGCAGCTGGCTGGCCAGCAGGAAGACGCCAACAACCTGCTTTCGATCCAGAGCCTGCAGCAGCAGGAAGTGGCGGGAACTGTCAGCGAACAAAACAATTTGCTTTCCATTACCAAGGGGCGCGAAAGCGAATACCAGGCGATCATCAACGACACCAACAAAAGAGCGAATGAAATCCGCGGCCGGCTTTATCAGCTGCTGGGGATCAGCAGCCAAATCACTTTCGGGGAAGCGGTTAAGATCGCACAGTGGGCTTCCTCGCAGACCGGGGTCAGGGCCGCGTTTCTGCTCGCGATTTTAACTCAGGAATCCAACTTGGGGAAAAATGTCGGGACCTGCAACCGCGCCGGAGATCCGCCTGAAAAAAGCTGGCGCGTTGTTATGAAGCCCGAGCGGGACCAGCAGCCTTTCCAAACGATTACTGCCGAGCTTGGACTGAACATCGATACCACTCCGGTCTCGTGCCCTATGATGAGCAAGGGAAAACAGGTCGGCTGGGGCGGTGCCATGGGTCCGGCGCAGTTCATTCCTTCCACTTGGATGGGCTACAAGGATAAAGTTACTGAGATTACGGGCAAATCCGCCAATCCCTGGGATATTCGCGACGCGTTCATCGCCTCCGCCATCAAGCTTAAGGCCGGCGGGGCGGGCACGGTCCAGGGAGAATGGGCCGCGGCCATGCGGTACTTTTCTGGCTCGACCAATACCAAGTATCGGTTCTACGGCGACAATGTGGTCAAAATCGCCAACCAGTATCAAAACGACATCGACGAACTGAATAATTGATAAATCTATTAAAACAGGCCCGCTATATGCGGGCCTGTTTTTTGATTTCCGTTTTTCCTTTTCGTTTAATTAGATTATTTAGCGGTCTATACCTTTCATCATTGGCCAGCCATGAAATCCCCTGCCTGGGTGTCCCAGAGAGATTGAAGCGGCAACAACATTGTTTCCGTTCGTAGTTCCATGGACAAAAATCTTGTCCCCGACCTTTAAGTCCGTAAGCTGAGCAGCGGCGCCATTGTTGGTGATAGTCGCCTTGCTGGCATCAACGGTAAACACTGTCCCTCCTTCATCGGCTTCTTCCTGCATGGTAATGGTCGAACCGTTTATGGCTGTGATGTTTCCGTCGGAACCGAGTGGTGCATGACCGCGGCCTTTGCCATTAGGGTGCCCCACAAAGATCGAAGTCGCAGCGACATTATTGCCGGTAGTCGTGCCTTGAACAAAGATCTTGTCCCCGACTTTCAAATCGGAAAGCTGAGCTGAAGCACCATTATTAGTGATAGTCGCCTTGCTGGCATCAACCATAAACACTGCCCCTCCTTCACTTGCCTCTTCCTGCATGGTAATGGTCGAACCGTTTATGGCTGTGATGTTGCCGTCCCCTCCCAGCGGCGCGCGGCCTTTCTCCTGGCCGGTAGCAGTGGCAGTTCCCGAAGTTGCGGCTGGAGCCGACGTATTGTCGTCAGCCAAAGTTGTAACTGAATTATTGGTCTGGGCTTTGGTTTGAAGCCCGATCGTGACGGCCGAGCCTGCGACGAGAGCCAGCCCCATTAAAAGCCCAACGGTTTTTTTGGATACGTTCATTAAATCCCTTTCGTTTAATTTTCGACCTTTATTCGATGAGAGGAATCGAAGCCACCATACCTGGGGCATCATATAATACAGGCCGAAACACCAAATATTTCGGCAGCAAAAAACCGCCAATGAGGCGGGCCAAGCGGGCAGTTTTATTTCACTTAAGTCTTAATAAGATTCGAAGACAATCTTTGCCTTAGGGTGCGACATTTTCCGGTAAAAATCCAAATCGGATTTGACGTTCTTGGAATTGAAAATGATCTGATCCATTCCTTCCCAAAGCAAAAACCAGGCGGCCGGCTCCAAAAAAATCACCAGGAAAGAAAGGAATAAATTCCGCGACACTCCTTGATAAAGGATAAAGGTCGCGATTACCATGGACACGAGTCCCAAAATCACCATTTTTATGCCGAGCTGCATAATGCGTGCTCTTTCATTCAACAGCATAAGGTAATGCTTTTTAAAGTGAGCGAACAGCCGGTCCTTGATCGTTCTCTCATGCGATTTATCCCGCAAGTCTTTTGGCAAATGCAAAACCATTTCTACGCCGCTCAAATCCTTGTCCACCGCCGCCCGCTTGATCTCTTCCAAAAAATCAACGGACAAAGAGCGCTTCGAATACGACCTTATGTCAAAGTCGGAAAAAATATCGTCGTATTGCTCAAGCTTGATTGATATTTCTTGTGTTTCTGAAGTTTGTTTTTTGACCTTCATAGCGTAATCATACACCAAATAAAATTATGGATGAAGGCTGACGCTTTTCGCCTCCATAAATTTGCCCGCTAAGAATTAAGAATGTTCAGGATCACAAGAAACAAGCCGACTGTCAAAATAATTCCAAAAATCAGCTTGTTGTACTTGGCGATTACAGCCGGAAGATAAATATCAAAATTATCGCTCCGGTCCGAAGTATAACCCGAAAGTTTTGGTAATGCCCGCGTAAAGAATATAAAATGTGGCCGGCGCCATTATGATCCAAATCAACGTGTGAATTGACTTAACGAGCCTGATTGCTGTTTCGTTTTTCATATTACTTGGTGTCGGTTTTATTTTTGAGCAGTCACGATCCACCGCTGCCTGGCGGTTTGAGTTATTGACGGGCTGTTGAATTTGCTGAACAGTTGCTCGATTTCCTGTCTGTTGTAAACGCTATGCAGCAATCCAATTTCCGGACCGTCGATCGGCGAGAACGTTCCCGGTTCGATTTCCTTGGCGGTTTGAAAGGTCCGCCAGGCACTATGGCTTTCCATATTCGGAAAATCGACGAAGACTTTCCCGCCTGGCATTAGGGCGTCATAAATTTTATCGATGGTCTGTTTGACTTGTGATTTGCGGCCATGATGAATTGTGGCCAGCGAATAAATAAAATCATATTTGCCTTGAGGGATTTCAAATTCGTACATATCCGCCACATTTAAATCGGCGTTGTCGCCGACCAACTCACGCGCCATTTTCAAAGCTGTCTCGCTGTTGTCTATCCCGGCAATTTCAAAACCGAGACCCTGCAAATACTTCAAATATTTTCCTGTCCCGAATCCGATATCAAAAGCGGACTTCTTTGGAAAATCAGACTGCTCGCAAAATTTCAAAAACTCCGGCCTCAAGGGCGCTGTAATGTTGCTTTGCCCCTCTCCGCCTTGTTCAAAATCCTTATAAATTTTGTCCCAGAC
>JBLMZH010000005.1:0-3978 GCA_050258715.1 Acidobacteriaceae bacterium | reverse complement strand
TCGCTTCTGCCCGTGAAAAACACGTGTTTCAATTTATACACCTCAGATTTTGATTAGTTGTAAGTTTTTCACCTACACTGCCCACCAAGAAAAAAATCTCGTCAGAGATTTTTTTTAATATTGAAATACTTTGGGATTTGCACGGGCAGAAGTGAGGCGAGGCATCAGCAAACGGCATCTCAAAAGAAAGCGGGGACCAGCTTCACGTCCCGGGTTGTCGAACTGCCTGATTTATGCTATAATTAATATGCAAATTAGGGGAATCGAGAAACAAATTAAAATAATAATCATATGGACAACAGCAAAATCAAGATTTTGATCGTGGAAGACGAAGAGATTTTACTTACAGCACTTACAGAAGAGCTTAAACAAGAAGGCTTTGTAACGGTTGGGGCCAAAGACGGGGTTGAGGGCGTTGAGGCCGCGGCCAAGGACAAACCTGACCTCATCCTTCTGGATTTGGTCATGCCCAGGCTCGACGGCATCGGCGCTTTAAAGCAGATCAAGGACAATGCCGAGACCCGCGATATTCCGGTCGTCATCCTGACCAACCTTTCCGATTACGACAAGATCTCGGACGCTTTGTCGCTGGGCGCCATGGATTATCTGGTCAAAGCCAATTACCGGCTCGAGGATCTGGTCAATAAAATCAAGACGGTTCTCGAACGAAGAGCCAATCCTCAAACCTAAATCCATGTCTTTAGAAAACGACTACATCAATCTCATCAACGAGATCCTGGCCAAGCAGTCTTTGATTTTAGGTCCCGACATCGTCAGGCTAAAGGCCAAGAACGTCAACGGACTGAAGGTTTCCGACCAGTGCAAGGTCGAATCCTTAACCGGCGATCAGCAGGAAGTGCTTCAGGCCCTGATTGACCAGTATATTTCCCTGTCCGGGCAGATCGTCAAGAACATCCTCAATCCGGTGTTCGCCAAATATCCCGAGATCAAAGTCAATTTAAAATAATTTAGACAGCAAAAACAAAAACATGAACCTAATGACCTTTCTAACCGATAATTTCCTTTTGTTGGTTCAAGGTTTGATCGTGGCCATGATGGTGGGGATGTTCTACGTCATCTGGACGACCACCCAGGCCTTTGGCGGAATTATCGGAAAATCGCTCCGTTTTTTGGGATACGGCATTCTTTTTATCTCCGTGGCCGTGATCGAAAAGATGCTCATAAATTTTGATATTATCCAGGAAAGCAGCATGGTCAGCCTCGTTCAGGACATCTTCAACCTCATCGGGCTGGGCCTTTTGTCCTGGGGCTTCCGCATGCTGGCTCGCGCCTCGAGGGTTTAAAAAATTTACTAAAATAAAAATTTGCTGCTGATCGACTCTAGCAAAAGCATCTATTATGTGCTCTGGGCCCTGGCAATCTACACCCTGATTGTCGTTCTTTTTATTTGGTGGGAGAACCGCAAGATCAGGAACGACCTGGAGATCAAGAACGCGGAAATGCAGCGAAGGATGTATGAAGTTTCGATCCTGAAGGAACTGGGGGAGAGGATCGGATATTCGCTCAATGTCCAGAAGATCGTGGATGTCATTACGGGTTCGCTTCGGAGGCTTTTGCCGTATTCGACTGTGTCCTATCTGCTTTTGGGCGAGGAGGGGCGCGTCATCTTCCATTGCGTGCTCGAGGAATCGGTGAACAAAAAGTTCATCGAGGAACTTCGAAGCCGGATGGTCGCGTCTTTGGGAGCGTTAATTTCCCGCGAGATTAAACTGGAAGAAGTTGACGAAAGCATTTCAGGGACCATAACGGACGAGGCCAACAGGGAGGGGCTTAAGTCCTTCTTTAATATTCCCGTGGTCATCAACAACCAGCCTGTCGGCCTGTTGAACATTTCCTCTACGAAAGAAGGCCTTTACAAGGAAGACGAGATCAACATTTTATATACGATCATGAACCAGGCCTCGACCGCGGTTTCGAGGCTCGAAAACATCCTGGCGCAGGAAAAAGGCAAGCTCAATTCCATGGTCGAATCCATGGCGGACGGCGTGTTCATGGTGGATGTGCGCAACCGGCTTTTGGTCATCAACCCGGCCGCCAAGCAAATGCTCAACATCGACAAGGTCCAGCCGAGCATGTTCGACGTGCTAGAAGCCCTGGCCTCGAAGTTCGACCTTCGAACCAAGATCGAGGAGTGCATGAAGTTCGACAAGCTGATGGTGGAAGAGCAGCTGATCATCAGCGACAAGGTTTTGCGCGTGCTCATCAGCCCGGTTAAGGACGCGGAAAACAAACCCATCGGAGTTGTCGTTTTGTTCCATGACATCACCAAGGAAAAGGCCATTGAAAAGATGCGCGAGGACTTTACTTCCATGATGGTCCACGAGCTTCGAAGCCCTTTGACCGGCATCCGATCCATTGCCAATTTGCTCAAGGAAGACAAGATCAAGAACGAGCAGAAAAAATATCAGGAATTCATCGATTTGATTGTCACTAACTCGGCGTCCATGCTCGACTTGGTCAATGACCTTTTGGACGTCGCCAAGCTGGAAGCCGGCAAATTTCAGATCATGAAACGGGAGGTTGACCTCAAGAACCTCGTGGCCCAGCGGGTGGAATCGTTCAGGTCGCTCGCGTCCGAAAATCATCTCGAGCTTGAAAGCAAGCTGGACGACAAGCTTCCGAAGATCGCGGCTGACGAAGGGAAACTCGGCCAGGTGCTCAATAATTTCCTGTCGAATGCCATCAAGTTTACGCCCAAAGGCAAGATCACGGTTTCCGCCTTTTTACTTGGTCCAAAACAGGATTTGATCCCAAAGATCGCGTCAATGGGAATGCTCTGGCCGGGCATTACGCCATATAGCCCGGGCGAGAGCGAAATTGTTTTGGCCGTCACTGACACCGGAGTCGGGATCCCTGCGGACCAGATGGACAAGCTTTTCAATAAATTTACTCAGCTTCAGCAGACAGTTTCGGAAAAACGGGGGACTGGCTTGGGGCTCGTCATCAGCAAGGGCGTTGTCGAAGCGCACGGCGGCAAGATCGGCGTCTTTTCCGAGGCCAACAAAGGAACGACATTTTACTGCACGCTTCCTCTTAACGCGGCTCTTCAACCCGCTCATTAACGGATCATTTCATGCAAAAAAAGAAACTGAAGAAAGAAACTTTAGGCACGGTCCAGTCCGATTTTATAAACCTGGCCTCCCACCAGCTAAGAACGCCTCTGACCGGCATCCGCTGGCTTTTGGAACTTTTGCAAAAGGAAAATCTGGGGCCGTTGAACAAAAAGCAGAAGGAATTTTTGGAAAAGATTTATATCTCGAACGAGCGCATGATCGCTTTGGTCAATGATTTGCTGGAAGTGACGAGGCTCGAACAGGGCGACACGAAACTTTATCTGCAGGCCACTGAGATCGCCCAGATCATGCGCGGCCTGATCAAAGAAAAAGAGCGCGAGATCAAGAAAAAGAGGCTTAAGGTCAGCTTTAAGGTCGAACAGGAGCCGTTCCCCGCGGTCAGGACCGAACCGAACAAGATCAAACAGGCGGCGGCAAACATCATCAACAACGCCATTACATATACCAATGAAGGCGGGCAGATCGAGGTTGATCTCAAGGTCCTCGACGGAACTGTGCTTTGTAAGATCAGCGACACCGGAGTGGGAATTCCCAAAGACCAGCAGGCCCAGGTTTTCAGCAAGTTTTTCCGTGGCACCAACATTTTAAAATTCGAGAACATCGGGACCGGGCTCGGCCTTTACTTAAGCAAGGCGTTCATCGAAGCTTCTGGTGGCAAGATTTGGTTTAAGTCCGAGGATGGAAAGGGGACTGTCTTTTTCTTCACCCTTCCGGTCTTCAGGGAGTAGTTGCTTGCCAATCAAATAAGGAGTAAAATTGTTCTTGGCGCGTTCGTGTTAAGGAGGTATTTGATGAAGACCAGCTAAGGAGTGTCTTATGAAGAGACGACATCGGCGCAATTGCGATCTGCCCAATCTTTGGGATTTCGATGTCCTGGAGGACA
>JBLMZH010000004.1:0-8622 GCA_050258715.1 Acidobacteriaceae bacterium | reverse complement strand
GCTGTCCGAAGCACTTCAGTCGGCTTGAAATCAAACTTCTCCGTAGGGATTGCTTTTAATACATTCTTCGTGGTTTCCGACTCGCGGTTGAAATGGCTTATAAAACTGTCTTTGTCCATATGGATTGGGATTAATTTTTTCCATTATATCCGGCCGAGACAAATTTAAAATTGGACAAACCAACTTTCGTTCAATCCCTCTTAAGCAGCTGCCCCAAGCGCGCCTTAAGTTTTTTAAGCTTTGGGTTGATGATCGCCTGGCAATAACCCTGGTCCGGATTCTTTTGATAAAAACGCTGATGATATTCTTCCGCCGGATAAAATTCTTTAAGCACATCGATCTCTGTCACGATCGGGGCGTTGAATAATTCCTGGTTTGCAAGATCTTTAATAAACTTTTGAACTTCTTCCTTTTGAGCTTCGTTCTCGGCCAAAATAATCGAACGGTATTGGCTCCCGACGTCGTTTCCCTGGCGATTAACGGTTGTCGGGTCGTGAGTGGCGAAGAACACGGTCAAAACGTCTTCAAGCGAGATCTCATTTGAGTCAAAATCAATTTTTACAACTTCAGCGTGCCCGGTCAGACCGCTGCATACTTCCTCGTACGTGGGATTTGGCTTGTCGCCTCCCGCATACCCCGAAGTCACTTCTTTTACTCCCTTAATTTCCAAAAACACGGCTTCCGTGCACCAAAAGCATCCGCCCCCAAAGATAATTGTTTCGTTTTTGTTCGCCATAAATATTTATAGATATTGGAAGATTACAACATTTGGAAAGTATTGCCATTGGCAAATTTTATAATCTTCAATCCTCTGATCGAATCTTTTAATTTAAAAGCTCCGGCCTTATCGCCGGAGCTGACAAATTTTTGCCGCTTATTTCTGTAATACTATTGCGTAAAATACCACATATCCGTCTTCAACTCCCCGTCTTCCATGAACACCGGGATCTCGAAGACATCAAGCCCGTTTTCGGCAAGCACGGCGTGGCTGCCGTCGAACAATTTCACTCTCACGACAAAACCTTTCTCCTGGGCGTCAACGGTTAAAATCTCAAACCGAATAAAGCTCGTGTAATTGGTCTCGATCGGCGTCTGTTCTGTTTGCATCCGGGCCAGTTCCGCCCTGGAAATGAATTTTTTCGTATTGTCAAAATTGTTTACGATCCGTCCGTCCTTATACGTTGTAAGGTAGCGGTCTACGAAATCCCTGACCCTTGCTTCTTGCGTTCTGCTCGGCCTGACCCAAATCTCGGCGGCATAGCCGTTGATAAAAAGATCGTGCACTCCGGGTGCCAAATAATCCGCAAAGACCCGGTTAAAGGTAAAAGTAGCGCCCGGCTTAACGTCGCTCGCTATGTTCAAGCCATTAAACTTCAAATCAGTCGGTTTATCCGTTTTGTTTATGACTGTCAAAAATTGCTCGGAGGAAACTTTCATGCACCTGGGGTTGGGCGAATCCGAATTGATCGTGATCGAGGCGTAGATCCCGTCAGGCTCCATGCAGATGCCGGCGGCTGGGATAAAAGAATCGGCTGGCTGGATGGCCAGCTCTTCAGGAGCATTCTTCGGCGCTTGTTTTTTCAGAAGCTGGGGCACGAAAAAATACGCCGCAACCGCTATTGCGATGGCGAATATTCCGACCCATATCTTCTTTGATCTGGACATCAGTTATTTTTTGCGCTTATTCCGTTGGACCGGGAGCCGATTCAAAACTGCTGACTTTCCATTTTTTCAAAACAGCCGTCATGATCATTTTTCCCGAACCGTCCGGCTTCTCCAAGGTTACACGATAACTTCCGTCGGTTTTGCCCACAGGCTCAACCTTGGTAACCGTCAGACCCTTTGAAAATTCAAGCGAGGCCACGACTATTGCCGCGGCTTTTTGAAGATTTTCATCCTGAAGCTCAAAGCTTCGGGCGCACGCCCCCACTTTATCAAAGAAGGCATATCCCGCCGGGGACAAACATCCGTTTTCATCGGTTTGGCCGCCTATGGGCTGATTCCCCTGTTCGGGCGAATTTTGGGTGGCGGGTTTTGGGTTATATTCCCATAAAATGACCGAAACCGTGGCCACGATCAGCAACGCGATCGCGAGGATAATTAACCGTTTATTTTGCATATGAATTTGATTATGTTTCGATTAGAACCTGCTCTTTCCTTTATATTAAAGGTTTTTAAGGAAAAAATAAAGCCGCTAGTTGGCTTTAGTCTCTTTGGCCTCCGCCTTGATTTTCAACAAAAGAAAACGGGGTGAGCCTTGGCCCACCCCATGCTACAGCTGCCGTTGCAGCAATGCGCAGTCCGACGGAGCATGAATCGCTTCGTGAACATGTTCCCTCCTTCGGGAGTCGAAAAAAGAAGCGGAATCGCTTCCTTGTCATTTATAGTATAGCAGACGTGTCAAGGGGTGGTTTAATAGATCTTCTTTCCGAACATGCAGTATCCGCTTCCAATGCCCTGCATGGGAACTCCCGTACACTTATAGGTATCGCTGGAAAGAGGAAGCGTTGATCCGTTGGCGCTGAATTTTTTTGGCATCAATAAATATCCGGCGATACCGGCAATACCGACCGCAATGAGCAGTGCCCTGAGCGGAGCTTTTCGGCCACGAGAGTTAATCCCGTACAAAACCAAAAGAACAAAAAGAGCGGGAATAAAGTTGATGAGGATAAAACTGGAAAACAACAAGATCAAAAACGATCCGAGGGCGATGTTTGCAGCCACTTTTGTTGCTCTTAAAATCATCTCAATCTTCGATTACTTTAACCCTGCCCACCTGGCCGTCTTCAAGCCTGACCTTAATCCCATGCGGATGGAAAGAAGAGTTCGTTAAAATTTCCGCCACAATCCCCGGCGTCAATTTTTCCGTCCTTTGGTCGGCTTTTAAAACTATTTGCACTTTGGCACCGATTTTTACTTCGTCTCTTTTTGTTCCGTCCATAAAATAAATTATTTAATATGGAGTTTGCGGCAAATTCGAAGGTTCTCCATAAATTCATCATAGCAAAAAGCAATGGTTTGAGGAATTAAATCAATTATGCAAAAAGAAAAGCCCAGCGCGCGGCGCCGAGCCTTTTAGGAAACGATGGGCTTATTTAGCCACTTTAAGAAACACGGTCAGATTGAAGTCGACGTGGACAATGGAAAGTTTGCTCGCTTCCCTTGCAATCGCCGGCTTGATTGTCACGTGATAGCGGTAGATCCCGCGAACGACGTGGACCCTTTCCCCGTAATCGCTTGCCTCGTAGTTGTTAGAATCGCCAACCACCTGGTACACGTTCCGAAGATCATCTTCAATCCAGGCCGGATGTTGGTCGTCCCCGGTAATGATCGGGAAAACGTATGCGCCGATTTTCCGGTTGGATATGAAGATGAAGTCGAGAACCGAACTATCAGGAGTGGAACTGACCCCCTCGACTCTTATCAATGCGTCGCTGATACGGGTCCTGGTCACAGCACAGAAAAGGCCGGTTGCTACAGGTTCGACCGTCTGCTCAGGCCCGTTAGCGGCAGCAACAGAATCAGAAGGAACCTCGGACTTTGGTTCAGCATTAGCTGCAGCGGCTTGAGGCAACACAGGATCGGCTGAAGAAGGAGAATTGGTTGTAGGTGAAGACCCGTAGGAAGGTCTCCCGAGATATCTCTTGGCTGCCTCAAACCAACTCTCAGAAGTTGAAACAGTAGGGGTTGGTTTGTCCGCTGCACAAGCGCGAACACAAATAACAAATAGCACTAAAAGCAGAATTGGTACCCAGATTAACAACCACGCCCCAAAGAAGTACACCATAAAAGCGTCGGTGCTCGGGTAGGAAGAGCTTGAACCTCCGTACCCTCCTCCTGAGTACGAAGCAGGCGCCTGTGCGACCGAAACGGACTTTCGTCTTTCCGGTCCCCTCGGGGTCACCCTCACTTGTTCGTCGGGCAAATCATGCCATTCTTCCTCGTCATCGTCATCGTTGTCAGCCTTAACACCCCCGTACGTTTCCCCCGACTCGCCGGTGTCGCCGAAAAAGTAACTTCCGGCACGGCTAATGGGGCCGAACTCATCGTCGTCCGACCGAGAGTCCGACTGCGAGGGGCTAAACTCCACTTTGTCTTCCGGCTGATTATCGATTCCGTTTGCCCAACCTTTTTCGTAAGCTTCACTGTTCGACTCGAAGTTGTGCGCAAACTGGTCAAGAGCGCCGGCACTAGATCCGTCTTTCTGGCCGCGTTCGTAATCTTCCCGGTCTTTTTCCGACTGGTCATAAAAGAAGCCCATTTTGCCCCCCTTGTGGTTTTGAAAGATTATAGGCAAATATATACCCCCTTCTTAAGCGAGTCAAGGCAACAAAAAAGGTGGTTTAAAGCCACCTTTTTGCCTTATGGGAGCTTGATCGTGCTGAAGATTTTATCCACCAGGCTGTTCAAATCAAAAGTGTTCCTTTCATTTTCGCATTCTGTCTTTTGAGGATCTTCATAATTGGGGCATTGCGGATATCGCAAAGAAAAAGTAAGAATTAAAGTTTTATTGTTGGGAATTTCCTTGGCATAAGCGTACTGAGTATAAACGCTCCCAGCTGAGCCTTCCGATTCCTTCGTGATGCAATAGGTATTGCCGTTAACCGCTTCCTTAGTCGTCTGTCCTGCCCGCCCCGTTTCCAATCCCGCCTCCGTGCAGGAAAACTTTTCATTTACAATTCTTGCCATAGGTGGCCAATCAAACGCATCAATGTATTTCGTTCCTAAATTCTCAGGGTATTTAAAACTGATACTTGATTGTGGAGACGGCTTCCATCCTTCTGTGCCGGCCACCTCGGTTGCAACCGGGCACGTTGCAAACTCGCAATTCGGTCCTGTCCTTCCGACCGCGGTGCCATCCGGACATAATTTAGCCTCGAGCGTGCAGGAAACATCCTTAATGACAGGCCTGATTATGTATTGCCACTTCAACGCCACCACGCCCGCAGTTACCAGCAAAAAAGCAACAATTAGAAGAAGAGCTTTGTTTTTCGAATTGTGTTCAAACGTCATATATTTGTTGTTCGAGTTTAAAGAGAACTAACTTAAAAATTTCGCTTCAAGAAAATCATTTTCATCTTCAAAAGTATACTTCAAAATTATCCCATTTGCCATTGTTTAATCCAATCAAAAGGATGGATGAGCATGATAATGTTGAGAGTCAAATTATCGCGGATGGCCAGGCCGACTCCGGCTTCCATTATTACAATCAAAACCAAAGTCACCCAAACCGGCAATTTTCTGGCCGCCAAAAATCCGAGCATCATAAAAACAATGTCTGAGATGGAATTGATGACGCTGTCGCCAAAATAATCCAAGGAGATCGTCGCCGCCCGGTAGCGGTTGATCGTAAACGGAGTATTTTCAAAAACCTCCCAGGCCGCTTCCACGATTAGCGCAATTATCAGCCGCCAGCGCGCCGGCAGCCTTCGCGCAAACAGCCACAGCAAAAAATAAAAAGCAAAGCCGTGGATGATGTGCGAAAAACTGTACCAGTCGGCAATGTGCTGCGAATTTTCCGAGCTGAAAACCGCGCCCTGCCAAAATTTCACGTAACCGCATTTGCATATCGGAACTCGCCCCATCCATAGCTCAATTGCGGCCGTTGCCGCGAGCACAAGAAAAATTATCAAAGCCAGACGCAACCATTTGGACTTTTGTATCATTTGTTTATGCTGAAACTGCCTCCCTCTTTTGCAGCAGCCTTTCCTCTGCTAAAAACAAGCGCTGAACCTGCTCTTCCATGTAAGCGCAGGCTCTAATAAGTTTATCCTTGTTAATCTCAAAATTGAACAGGTCGTGATCCGGGTCCGGAAAAATCTGAAAAACTCTTTCTGAATTTTTTAAATCCAAGGCTTTTGTCTGGGTTCGCCTGGAATAAATGACGAGAATGTCGGTGGCGTCAGAATTTATCGTTTCCTGCAAAAAATCGCGGGTATCTTTGACGAAAAAACCCGTGAATTGCCCGTCAATGTATTTGTCGCCCTTATACTCGACCGGGCCCTGCCCGAAATATTTCATTGACGCAGCCGCGTTCATCAAGGTCTGGTACTGATCAATGCCGGCTTCAAGCGCGTCAACGTACTCGATCCGTTTTTTTGTTAAATTATGCAGCCGGAGCATAAGCTTGGTTTTGTTGGCAAACATCTTTTCGACGTTAGGACGGCTTTTACCGTAAAACAGAACGCGTCCATAATTAATGTCCGCCGGTTTCCAAAACCGCAAAAGATTGATGAATTTTTTGTCAGCCAATCCGTTGAGGTAAAGGTCGGTGCACTTGTCCATGTCTTCCGACAAAAAATACAGCCCGTTGGCAAAGCCCATTGAAGCTGAATAAATGACGTCAAAAGCGCGGGTCAGCCCCAGTTTCGCCATGGCTTTGAGCACGGCCGCGCCCGCAATCGACGCCATCAGGCCGCCGTTTAAGACCATAACGATCTTTCTCCCGTCATTGACCGGAACGGAAATATTTCGCCGAAAAAGAATATTTTTTATAACTTGATTCATCCCATTTTCTTTCTTGCATCAAAACCTTGCAATAGCTTGAGCTTGCGCTCCCGTTTCCAACGCTTGATTTCGATCTCCCTCAGCATCGCGTCCTTAAAGGTCTTGTGCCTCTCAAAATATTTCAATTCGACTGGGCGGCGGGTTTTGGTGTACCTGGCTCCTGATTTGAGATTATTGTGCTGAAAAAGCCGACGTTCAATGTCTTTTGTCATCCCGACATACAAACTCTGATCACAGCATTCCAGAATGTAAACGAAATGCTTTTCTTTTTGCTTTGATTTTGGTTTCTCTTGTTTCAAAATCGGATTATTTTTTTATCACAACTATCGTGCAATTGGTTAAAAGCGCGGCTACGGCCCCGATAGCAGCAAGTGCCGGAGCGATCAGGGCGCCGACCGCACCTAAGGTCAAAGGAACTTCAACCACGGTTTCCCCCTTTTCATTTTTGATGATGATCCTTCGGGCGTTGCCTTCCTTGATCAGCTGTTTGACCTTGGCGACAACCTGCTCGCCGGAGACCTTGAATTCTTCCTTGTGTTCTTGTTCGTTTGCCATAAAAAATTATTAATGTCAGTTTGATTATATCAAAAAACCGCCCAATTTGCGATTTACGCTCGTTCTCTGGCATTTTCCTCAAATAAGATTCCCGATTCCGGAAGAATGCTATCATCGGGAATGACAAAAATTAGATGT
The DNA here is from genome assembly GCA_050258715.1 of Acidobacteriaceae bacterium. Taxonomy (GTDB): domain Bacteria; phylum Patescibacteriota; class Doudnabacteria; order UBA920; family O2-02-FULL-48-8; genus JBLMZH01. Next base: position 1,422 of record JBLMZH010000004.1, on the reverse strand, counting down.
CATTCCCGCGAAAGCGGGAATCTTATCAAGCATCAAGATTGATTTAAAAAAAGCCCGACTAGTTAGCCGGGCTTTGAAATCCAAGTTGAGTTAACGCGTCACGCTCCAAGTTCCGCTGCAGCCAAAACTATTTCTGTAAGTTCCGCTGCCGGCATTGGTACTCGCATTAAATTTGCCTGAATAAGACAAGACAGCGCCTGTATAATTCCAAGTGCCCTTAATGCTTCCGGCCTTATCGATCGTACCTGTGCCCGGGATCTTGACGCCTTTGATCGTGGCGTATCCCGTAACCGCTCCGGTCGAATTAACGGAAAAACTTGCCGGTCCCGAAGCTTCGCAAGCAGCACCGGTAACTTGATTGTAAGCATACGAACCGTTCCAGTTGCCTGCGTAGTCCGCAAGGACAGGGCCGGTCGGTGCCGGGGCTGGATTGGTCGGCGCCGCGGTTGCACTGCTGGGCTGAGTATTTTGGTTCGAAGTGCCAGGGTTAGAATTCGGCTGATTGCCCGAGACCTGGTCGCGCAAATCGTTTGCTCCTTCTCTGATCTCATTGGCGTTATCCCGCGTCACTTCAGCGCCTTCACGGGTGTTCTTGCCCATGAGCATATATGCGATCACGACCAATAAGGCAACGACCAAAACGCCGATGATCGTTCCGATAATCATTCCTGTCCGCTTCGGCTTTGGCGCAACCGGCTGGGATGGTTGAACCGGGGGTACGGGAGACTGAAATTGCTGGTCCATATTTTATTATTAATGTTTGCTTGTGTTTGAATTATATCGCAACCAATAAATCTGGGCAATTGTTCATTCGCAAAATGAAAAGCACTTCCAACTATAGAGTTGAAAGTGCTTGGACAAGATCAGGCAGCGCTTGGCCGTTTCAGCGCTTGAACAGATTGAGCTGCCCGGGAAGGGTTTTGACGAATTCCTCAGGCGGGACCCCTGTCACGTAATTGTGCATGACGGTGAAAGGATCAAGCCTAAGGGCTTTGAAATAGGCTTGCCAATGGGCCGGCTCCGGAAAAAAGATCACCCCGGTCTCGAAATTGGCATAGGTTTGGCGGCAAACCGCGGAAGCTTTTGCCACTTCTTGCTGCGTCATCTTCAGGCGCTTGCGGGTCAGTCGAAACATCTTCCGCACGTACGCCAGCAGATGCTTGTCCTGCATATAAATTCCTCCGGTCTTATATTGGATTTTTTCTTTGCGATATTAAAGGATAACTAAAAACCCTTCACCAGTCAATGAAGGGTCTTATTGCCTGCGAGGATATTACTTTGATACAAGTTTATATCGGATTATCTTGACCGGGGTGTCGGCGTTGACTTCGCGCTTATAGCTTTTTTTGAAAAAGGCAAACAGCTCCTGGTCCGACTGATATTTTTCGTGGCCTTGTTTGTCGTCGTCAGTCAAAGTTCCAA
>JBLMZH010000003.1:0-6742 GCA_050258715.1 Acidobacteriaceae bacterium | reverse complement strand
TCGAACCTGAGACCTCGCTCGCCTCGCTTCGCGAAGTCGAAGCGGGTCATTATCAGTGACCCCGCACCACTCACTACGTTCGGGTGCCGGGGCAGGCGCGCTTCTTTTTCCCGTTTTTTGGTGGGCGACGATGGACTCGAACCATCGACCTCGTCATTACCAGCTCCGTCCCGCACCATTTCTCAATGGTGGGCGTGTCAGGAATCGAACCTGAGACCTCGTCATTATCAGTGACGCGCTCTAACCATCTGAGCTACACGCCCCAAATTTCTGGTAAAGTAGGGGAATTCCTTCATAATTTACCAATTATTGGGGATTTTGTAAAGCTGGCCACTTCGGTTATAATTAAGGAAACCTTAAATCAATACCAAAATGAGATACGTTTGGGGAATCGTGTTCATTGCCCTCGGGGTTTTGATGGTTAAATACAGCTATCAACTGACCCAGGCCTTTGGGAGGATTCCAACGGCCGAAAGGATTTTTTCCAGCGGCCTTGGAGGCACGTATTTTTTTTGGAAGCTGCTGGGAATCGTGGTTGTGGTAATCGCCTTGTTTAGCATGTTTGGCGGTGCTTCAGTGCTGGTCGGTCCGGTCTCGGGGATATTTGGATCAGCCAAGTAGATAGGAAAAGTTCTGGGCCGTTAGCATAGTGGTAGTGCACCCGGTTTGCATCCGGGAGGGGCGAGTCCGATTCTCGCACGGTCCACCAATTTATAATAGCGAGTCCTCCCGTTTCCTCTGCTAATCGGTTCCAATCGGGCAGGATCCGTTAAATGAGAAAATTATGGAAAGCTGCGTTTTTTGCAAAATTGTAAAAGGGGAATTGCCCAGCCACAAAGTCTGGGAAGATAAGAAGCATTTGGCCTTCTTGTCGATCTTCCCGAATACGGAAGGCTTTGCCGTTGTTGTCACCAAAGGGCATTACCCAAGCTATGCTTTTGATGTTCCGGATGAGGTTTTAAAGGACTTAGTTTTGGCTGCCAAAAAAGTTGCCAAGCGACTGGACCAAAAACTTGATGACGTCGGACGCACAGGATTGATCTTTGAAGGCTTTGGGGTTGACCACCTCCATGCCAAGCTCTTCCCCATGCATGGGACTAAAATGGCCGAATGGAAACCAGTGAAATCAAATATTGATAAATACTTTGAAAAGTACGAAGGATATATCTCTTCGCATGATCATAAGCGGGCGGGTGATGGGGAACTGGCGGAATTGGCCAAAAAACTCCGTGAATAAATTTAAAAAAATATAATTAACAAAAAAATATGGAAAACGAAACAAAGAGTGCCTGCGGGCACGGGAATGCCGGCGGGTTCATGGGCGGAGCCTATGGCGTGGCCTTCATCGGTGCTGCTGTCTATTACATCCAGCACGCCGCAACCTTCGGCCAGGGAGTAGTGGGATTCTTAAAAGCCCTGGTTTGGCCCGCGTTTCTCATCTACAAACTCCTGGAATTCCTGAAGATGTAGCAATTCCCGACAAAAACCTCTGAAAAGAGGTTTTTTGATTTCCAAAAGACTTTCTGTCTCTAATTTGCACGAATTAGAGACAGAAAAAATGATAAACTTATCAATTTTTTTCCTCCCTTGACGCATTATTTGCTTCGAATTATACTAGTCCGTCACTTTGGCAAAGGTGCGTATTCTTGCATTGGCGCCGATTTGACATAAGAAGTACTTTTCATTATGCTTAAGGAGAATTCAGCCCGAAATTGGCTCTCCTCTTCGAAACAAAATGATGTTCAGCAAACCAAAAACCCATATCGGCGTTGATATTGGCACTTCCAATATCAAGATCGTCCAGTTGCACCAGAAAGACGAGAAATTTGTCCTTGAAACTTATGGCGTCGTCAACGTCGCCTACCAGATTTCGGGCAAAGACTCAAACGCAGCTATCGAACAGACGGCTCAGATCCTGAAAACTTTGGTCGAAAGGTCCAGGGCCACAACGGACAAGATCGTCGCTTCCTTGCCGAACAGTGCGGTTTTTACTTCTGTCATCGAAATGCCGAAGATGCCCGACAACGAGCTGAAATCCGCCATCGAATTCGAGGCCAAAAAGTACGTGCCGCTGCCTTTGAACGAAGTCGCCCTGTCGTGGACGCTCATTGAAGAGAAAAAGCAGAAGATGAACCACGAGACGAACCTCGGGCAATTCGGCAAGCCCAACGACAACAAGAACAAGATCCTTCTGACCGCCGTTCCCAACACCGTCGTCGACAATTACCTGAAGGTCTTCAAGACAGCCGGGCTTGAGGCGCTGGCCATGGAGATCGAGGCCATTTCCCTCATCCGTTCCCTGGTCAATGAGGACGACAAGACCATTCTTTTAATCGACATCGGAGCCAAGAACACGAGCATCAACCTGGTTGACAGCGGGTATCTGAGGTTCTCGAAGAACATCAATGTCGGCGGGGACACGGTGACCACGAGCATTGCTCAAAGCTTAAGCGTCAACTTCGTCCGGGCCGAGCAGTTCAAGAAAGATTTCGGGTTGTCCGCGGAAGGCCAGCAGATCCCGCAAGTCATCCGTCCGATTCTGGACATCATCAAGAACGAGGCCTGGCAGCTGATCAGCCTGTTCGAAAGCAAAGGCGAGCAGATCGATCAGATCCTGCTTTCAGGAGCGGGCAGCAAACTTCCTTCTTTAAACGAATATTTTGGGACTTTGGGCAAGCCGGTGCTTTTGGCCAACCCGTGGTCCAAGGTCATTTATCCCGATGAACTTAAGCCGGTGATCGAGCCGCTGGGCTTGAACCTGGCAGTAGCCGTCGGACTATCCATGAGGCAATAATAGTTTAGAAAATTATGCAGGAAATCAACCTTTTACAAAGCAAGCTTAAGGACCGGACCGAGTCCTGGGAACGCAAGAATTTTTTGGTCACCGGTTTTTTTGCCGTTCTTGCGGTCGCGGTGCTGGCTGCCGGCGGCATTTTTATGTTCATGAACAAGAGCACTAAGTCCGAGATTGACCGGGTCAAGACCGAGAACAACCGGATCTCCACTGAGCTCAAGTCGACGCAGGGCGAAATGGCTTCGGCCAAGTCGCTCCAGGCCCAGTTCGACAACATCAACAGGCTTTTGAAGGACCATGTTTACTGGATCCCGCTTCTTGACATCATGCAGGCGGGAACGACCAAAAAGACCCAATATACCCTGCTTTCTTCCACGGTCGACGGCAAGGTCCATATTGAAGGCTTGGTCGACAATATGGACGAACTGGCCAAGCTTGTTTATTCGCTGTCCACCAACAAAGACCTGTTGAACGTCAAACTGCTTTCCTTCAACTTAAGCCAGGACATGCTCGTTAGATACAAGTATGCCATCGAGTTTGAGTTCAAGGACATCCTAAGCTACAAGGGCAATTAACCTTTTCCTATGTCACACACAAAAGGGTTTCTACCAGTCTTGCTTTTCCTCCTTGCCGTAGCCGGCGGTTATTTCTTTACGTACAAACAATGGAACGATCTTTCCAAGAACCGAACGGAGCTTTCGACCGTCCAGGAGCAAAACAAGACCCTGACGGAATCGCAAAGCCAGATGAAGAATTTTTTAAGCCGCTATCATTCGCTTTCCGAGGAACAGCTGACGGCGGACAAGATCATTCCGGTTAAAGAAGCGGACATCCACAACTTTCTCCAGAACCTCTCAAAGTATTCGCAGGACAGCGCGGTGTTCGTGACCGGCACGAGCTTTACCGAATCAAAGGTTAAGCCGCTGCCTAATGCCGTGACTTACGTGGACATGAAGATCACGGCAAACGGCACCTATCCTTCGCTCCGCAATTTTATCGATCTGCTTGAAACCAATCTTCGGCTCGTGGATATAAATACCATCAACGCAAGCGTCCAGAGCACCCAGGACCCGACCAAGCAAACCGACAGCCTCGATTACGTCATCAACGCCAGGATCTATTACCAAAACTAACCATAAACTTCTATGTCTGACAAGAAAAAATACATCTATATTGCCATCATCGTCGTTTGTGTCGGCGTAATGATCTGGGCGTTTACGACCATGAACAGCAGCACGCCTAATCCGGCGGCGGAAAGCCCGCTCGCAAACAACGCCTTGACTGCGGATAGCGCAGCCTCAGCTTCCACGAGCCCTGCGCAAAAGAAAGATTACACGCTCAAGGAATATTCCGCTCCCAAGGTCTTTCCCGAATCGAAGAAATACAATTCCGACGTTTTAGGCCAGCAGCAGCTCAAGGACCTTATTGATTATCAGCCGATCACTTCCGTTCCGCCCGAAGAGCTGAACAAGGAAAATCTTTTTGCGCCGTATAACCAATAACACAGATAACACAGATGGCCGACCCAGCGACAACCACGCAATCAAAGACCCAAAGCTTTGAAAACTTCCTTTTAGAGAAGGGTTTTTTGACTAATGAGGCCATGATCCAGGCCAGGTCGGAAAGCCTGACCGCGCATCGCAATCTATTCGACTATCTCATTTCGGAAAAATATTTGAGCGAAGAGGACCTGACCAAGGCCAGGGGCCTGTTTTTTAATCTGCCTTACGTCGAACTTAAGAACCGCAAGATCAGCAAAGAACTCCTCGACATGGTGCCCAAGGACACCATGGCCACTTATAAGTTTGTGCCGTTTGAATTGTCCGAGGATACGCTTAAGGTCGCGCTGACCGACCCGACCAACCTGGCCGCATTGGGCGCTTTGGAATTTTTGTCGCAAAAGAACCGCTTCCAGCTTGAGCTTTACATCACTTCACTGACAAGTTTCATGTCGGTGTTCAGGAAGTCGGAGAGCCTGACCAAGGAGGTCAAGCAGGCCCTGACTGAAGTCGCGGAAAAAGAGCGCCAGGAAGAGATCAAAAAACAGGCGGTCACCCAGAAAGAGGCGAAGATCGAGGAGAAGCTGGTTGAGGAAGCGCCGATTTCGAAAATCGTGGATGTTATTATCCGCCACGCCATTGAAGGGCGCGCATCCGACATTCATATTGAACCTTCCGAAGAGGATCTTCGCGTGCGCTACCGCATTGACGGCGTGTTGCACAGCTCGCTCATTCTGCCTAAGACCGTGCACTCGGCCATCATTTCCCGCATCAAGATTCTTTCGAACTTGAAGATCGACGAACAGCGGCTGCCGCAGGACGGCCGTTTCCACATCAGCCTCGACGGCAAGCCGATCGACTTCCGCGTCTCGACCTTCCCGACCGTCATCGGCGAAAAGGTCGTGCTTCGTATTCTGGACAAGTCTACGGGTGCGCCCACCCTTGATGAACTTGGGATCATGGGCAAGCACCTTGAGATCGTCAAGGACATGATGCGCAAACCACACGGCATGTTTCTGGTCACCGGCCCTACTGGAAGCGGAAAATCCACGACCTTGTATTCGATGCTCAGCATTCTGAATAAGCCCACAGTCAACATCGTCACCTTGGAAGACCCGGTCGAATATTTCATTGACGGGGTTAATCAGGCGCAGATCAAGCCGGAGATCGGGTTGACATTCGCTTCCGGGCTTCGATCGATTTTGAGGCAAGACCCGAACATCATCATGGTTGGCGAGGTCCGCGACCGCGAAACCGCAGAACTGGCCGTTAACTCCGCGCTGACCGGGCACTTGGTCTTCTCCACTTTGCACACGAACAGCGCTGTCGGCGCGATCCCGAGGCTTATCGATATGGGAATCGAGCCGTTCCTTTTGACCGCGTCCTTAAACGTATTGGCCGCTCAGCGGCTGGTGCGCAGAATCTGCGAGAAGTGCAAGGCTCAAAAACGGCCCGTGGGAAGCATTAAGGATACTCTGCTGGCCGAACTGAAGACCGTGGCGCCCGAGGAGATAAAGGAATTCGATCTTAAGGATCCGATGATTTATCAGGGACGGGGATGCCCGGCTTGCGACAATACGGGATTTAAGGGCCGCATCGGAATCTACGAATTCATCAGTATAACCAAGCCGATTCAGGACCTCATCAACAACAGAACCCCGGGCGTTAAGATCCAGGAATATGCTGTTGCCAAAGAAGATTATATTTTGATGAAACAGGACGGCATGATCAAGGCGTTGAAAGGATTAACGACAGTCGAGGAAGTGATAAGGGTGACGAAAGATTAAGGTAATAGATAGTAATAAATGGTAATAGATTGTAAGGCAGTAGTAAGGAAGCAAGTTAATTCTATTTTCTACCCATGACTGACATTGTTCTCGTCCATTCAAATGAAAAGATCCTCGATATCTATGCCAGCAAGCTTAAGCCGCATTTTCGCACGCATCTGGCAATGGACGGAATTTCCGGGGTCAGAACGATAAGGAGGACCAATCCCAGCCTGGTGGTTGCCGAATACGAACTGCCTTGGCTTTCTGGGATGGGGATCCTCAAATTCGTCAGGAAGCATCCGGAACTCAAGGTGGTACCGGTGATCATTGTCAGCCGGGAGGCGCCCGTCAACGAGGCTATGGTTTCAGGACTTAACGAATGGGTGACTGTTCCGCCCGCAACCATTGACGAGCTGATGCACAAAATCTTTTTCCACGCCCTTCACAAATAATTTTTAATCTTCAATTTTCAATATTTAATCGAACATTATGTACAAATCAACCGAACTCGAGATCAACAAGCTTTTGATGGAAGTCCTGCAGCAGAACGCTTCGGACCTTCACTTGGTTGCGGGCAAACCGCCCACGATCAGGGTTGACAGCGCCTTGATTGAACTTAAGCAATACGATGTTTTGTCCGGCAACGCCATCGCCGGCTTAATCGACGTGCTCTTGGACAC
>JBLMZH010000002.1:0-8609 GCA_050258715.1 Acidobacteriaceae bacterium | reverse complement strand
GATTCCCCAAACGTATCTCATTTTGGTATTGATTTAAGGTTTCCTTAATTATAACCGAAGTGGCCAGCTTTACAAAATCCCCAATAATTGGTAAATTATGGAGGAATTCCCCTACTTTGCCAGAAATTTGGGGCGTGTAGCTCAGATGGTTAGAGCGCGTCACTGATAATGACGAGGTCTCAGGTTCGATTCCTGACACGCCCACCATAAAGAATCTGTCACAAAATTGACGGATTTTTTTATTCTAATAATTTTGTCCGAGTATCCGAAGCCAGTTTGACTTCAATTGCTTTCAAGCAGTACGGTGCAGTTTTAAAAAAACGATCAATCACGCGCCCGATTCGCCGGGTGCGATTTTTTTGGTCGTTTAGTTCAATTGAAAGCGCTAAACACTGCTTCCACTTAACCGATTACTACAAAAAAATTCTTTTGTAACTTATTAAATAACCTTTCGTCTAACGCTTATATCTGTTTGCAAAATCTTAAAAGATTTTATCAGCACTTTTGTCGAATACAACAATTAACAAACAGGCTCACGACTTGTAGGCTTCTTCTTAATAACCAACGACGATGATTACAAAACAGTCTCATCCAACGAAAAACAGATTTTTCCCGATTTTTTTTATCGGGCTAATGGGTTTAAATTTAAACCTGAGCTTTCCCGCTCATAACGCCGTTGACTGGGTAAAATTAAACGGCGACAAAGCGGCAACAACGATGGTCAAAAATTTCAAAGCCAAGGGAGGGGCTTTATTTGCATCCGATCAAAATTCCGCCTCGAACGCGAATCAAACTACGCCGCCAATCCAAACCACCGTTCCTTCGGCCTCTTTAGCCTCCCCGCCAGCCTCTCCGGCCTCCCCGACCGACCCTCAGTCCTCAACGGCGTCTTCTTCAGACCACTCCCAGTCTCAGACGGCCGTAGCTTCAAATAAAAACCAAACCCAAATCACAGCCGCGACCATTCAGCCAAAAATCTCGCAATCCATGATACTTGAGCTTAACGGCGTCCACGCCTTCGAATCGCCTTATAACTACAATTACCCGATTGGCCTGTCGAAGGAAACATCAAGCCGCGCCCGGGATTATTCCTTATTGGTTCTGGCCTTCGGCGCGCTTTTGGTTTCGGGTTTTGTGGAAGTTCTTCTGATCGCTATGAGAAAAATGTTATCTTGGCTCGGCGGAGACCAATCTATCGCTAACGAATAAAAAAATATGAACAAATACAGAACTGCGGGGCTAACCCTCATCGTCTTAGCCCTAGTGCTGCTTGTAGGCATAAATTATTTGAACAATCCGAAACGCAGGATCCCTTTGGTGTTTTCCCCCAAAAGCCTGCTGTCCGCGCTTTGGAACAGCTACAAGATCAACATCCTCGAAGCCAAGACCTTCAGAACTCTGGATAAGCAGCGCAACAACGTCACGACTTCGGAAGGGCAAAGTTACACCATGCTGCGGGCCGTCTGGATGGACGACAAACAGACCTTTGATCAAAGCTGGGCTTGGACCAAGGACAACCTTCAGCATAAATCGAACGATCAGCTGTTTTCCTGGGTCTTCGGCCAGCTCCCCAACGGACAGTACGGAGTTTTGACCGCGCAAGGAGGCAATAACACTGCTTCCGACGGCGACACCGACATTGCCTTGGCCTTAATCTTCGCCTCATCCCGCTGGGGCGACCAAACCTATATGGCCGAGGCGCAAAAAATCCTGGACAGCGTCTGGAATAACGAAGTCGTCATCATCAACAATAAGCCGTATCTGGCCGCGGACAATCTTGAAAAATCCGGGAAGGGCGACGTCTTAGTGAACCCGTCTTATCTCTCCCCCGCCTCCTACAAAATTTTCGCCAAAGCCGACACCAAGCATGACTGGAACGCGCTGGCTGATACCTCCTACGACGTTATTCAAAACAGCGCCAAAGCGAATCTCGAAAAAAAATCAAGCGCCGGCCTGCCGCCCGACTGGATCATGCTCGACCGAAAGACCGCAGCCATCAAACCGGCTGGCGCCTCCGGCCTGGACAGCAATTTCAGCTACGACGCGTTGCGGGTTCCGTTCAGGCTGGCGCTGGACTGGCAATGGTTCAAGGATCCGCGCGACCAGCAAATCCTAAACTCGTTCAGATTTTTATCGACCGAATGGACGGACAACAAGGCCATTTATTCCTCTTACAGCCACGACGGGCAAACCCTGCAGAACACGGAGAACCCGGCTATGTACGGCGGGACGATCGGATATTTTATGGTGGCCGACCCGGCCAACGCTTCAACGATCTTCGATCAAAAACTTAAAAGCCTCTACAACACCGACGCTTACACCTGGAAGCAACAGCCCGGCTATTACGAAGACAACTGGGCGTGGTTCGGAATTGCCTTGTATTACCAGCAATTAAACAATCTCTATCAGCAATAACATGAACGAAAACACCGTCTCAGATCCGAAACTGAGTTTTCTCGAAAATCCCAACATCCCCAAAACTTTTTTGGCGATCAACGCGGCCCTGGCCGTCGTCTATTTTATCGTCCTGGCCTTTTGGTTCCCGGACTCGAACCGTTATCTTTTCTGGGCACTGATCGCAGGAGAGGTTTACCACACCTGGATGGCGCTGACTTTCATCCAAACGGTCTGGAACCGCGGCCCGGTCAAAAGACTCTTTGACAAGGAGTTCACTCCGCTCGTCGACGTTTTTATTACTGTGGCGGGGGAGCCGGTAGACGTGGTGGAGAAAACGGTTGTGGCCGCCAAAAACATGGATTACCCGAACTTTAAAATTTATCTTCTAAACGACGGCTATGTCGCGCACAAGGATAACTGGAGGGACATTATCGGACTTGCCAAAAAACACAAGGTTTTTTCCATTACCAGAAGGAAGCCGGGCGGCGCCAAAGCGGGCAATATCAACAACGGCCTTAGAAAAACAGGCAGCCCGCTGGTCGTGGTCTTTGACGCCGACCATGTCCCCCATCCCGATTTTCTAAAAAAGACGATCGGCTTCTTTATCGATCCCAAGGTCGGCTTTGTCCAGTCGCCCCAATATTACCGCAACCAGGACAAGAACCTGGTGACGGCCGCTGCCTGGGACCAGCAAGCCTTGTTCTTCGGCCCGATCCTTCAAGGCAAGGACCAGATGAACAGCGTGACCATGTGCGGCACCAATATGGCGATCTCGCGCAAGGCTTTGATGGAGGTGGGCGGGATCTGCGAGACCAACATCGCCGAAGATTTTTTGACCGGACTGTTTTTGCATGAGCGCGGCTGGAAATCCGTCTACGTTCCCGAGGTGTTGGCGGAAGGTTTGGCCCCGGAAGACCTGCTGTCATATTCCCGCCAGCAATTCAGATGGGCGCGCGGCAGCCTGGAAGTTCTCTTTCGGCACAATCCGCTGTTTAAGCGCGGCCTGTCCTGGAAACAAAAGCTGCAGTACTTAAGCTCAGCCAGCTATTTTCTCTCCGGCGCGATTGTGGCCTTAAACGCCGTTCTGCCCTTGGTCTTCTTTTACTTCGGAATCGTTCCGCTTGAGATCTCGACCATGTTTTTGGCCATCATCTTCCTGCCGTACATTTTCTTCACGGTTTATCTCCTGCGGACGGTCAGCAACGAATCGTTTTCATTCCGCGCCCTGTCCTTCGGCATGGCCAACTTTTTCGTGCACATCCGCGCCCTGTTCGTTTCAATCCTCGGCTTTAAGTCGGCCTTCCAAATTACGGCCAAGCGCGGGGTTTCCGGCAAATTCATCGGACTCGCCATTCCGCATCTAATTTATTTTGCCCTGCTTGCCGTGGGATTGGCCATAGGCCTTAAGCGCGAAGGGCTTTCCGTGTCGCTGATTACCAATTTCTCGTGGGCCATGTTCAACGCCGCGGTCTTTATTCCTTACATCAACGCCGCCTTCATCGGAGTCGAAGCGGAAGGACAGGAATTGGTCGGAAGCAAGGTCAGGGCCATTAACGGAACGGATACCACGCCATATGCAGATTAAAGAAAAAGTCGAATCGTGGAATCTGCACTACCGGACTTGGATTATTCTTCTTATGGGAATAACCACGGTCTTTTCGCTTTTATTTTTGACGAATCAAAGCTTGAGGCTCGACGAATCACAGACCCTATGGCAGGTTTCGAACAATATTCCTCGCATTCTGAACATGGTCGGACAGGACGTGCACGTTCCGCTTTACCATTTGATCCTCCATTTTTGGCTGTTCTATCTGGGGAATACTATTTTTGCGGCCCGCCTGCTTTCCCTTTTGTTCATTGTCCTGACCATCCCCGCGGTTTTTGTCTTGGGAAAAAGAGCCTTCAACCCGACGATCGGGCTGTTTGCCGCGGTTCTGACCGCCATCTCGCCGTTTTTGGCCTGGTACGGCAGCGAAATCCGGATGTACAGCATGGTGACCTTGGTCACGGTCATAAACCAGATTTTCTTTTTGAATCTTTCCAAAAAACCCAGCTTCTTCAACTGGCTGGGATATTTTTTGACCGGCGTAATCGGCGTTTATACCCATTATTTCTTCCTGCTTATCTTGGGCGCGCAATTCCTGTTCTTCCTGGTTTTTCGCAAAAACTTTCCGCGCCGGACTTTCTTTAAATTATTCGCGGCCATCTTTCTCATTGCCTTAAGCCTGGCTCCCTGGGCGTTTTACGTCTACAACCTGCACGGCACCAGCTATTCCGAGCCGCTTTTGGCCAAGCCGACGATCATAAATATCTTCATCACGTTTACCCAGTTCCTGTTCGGGTTTCAGACCGAGCGCTTTAACCGCCTGGTCATCGCCCTTTGGCCGATCGGCGTGCTGTTCGGGTTCCTCAGTCTGACGCGCAGGCAGCGGTTTTCCTTTGAAGCGTTTTTCTTCCTCTTCGCGGCAATCGTCCCGATCCTTGCGGCTTACGCTTTCAGCGTGCTCGTCAAACCCGTCTACTTAAGCCGCTATCTTATCCTGACCATTCCTTCGCTCTATCTGTTCCTAGCCTGGCTTTTCTACCACTATCCGAGCAAGCTCGCCAACGCTTTCCGCTATTCGCTGGTCGTTTTCATGTCGGTCACTTTGTTCGTGCAGTCGGTCAGCGCGGCCAATCCCGCGAAAGAAGATTTTCGCGACGTGGCCAACTACTTAAACCAAAACGTTCAGCCTGACGATGTCATCATCGTCTCCGCTCCGTTTACGATTTACCCCGTCGAATATTACTATAAGGGACCAGCCCAAGTGATAACCATGCCTGAATGGAACCGGTTCGTCATCGGGCCGATCCCGGCGTTCTCGCAGGAGCAAATGGCGGCCGAGGTCAACTCTCTCAAAGGCACCCATAGAAGAGCTTTTGTCATCTTAAGCTACGACCAGGGTTACGAGGATTCGGTCCGGCTTTATTTTGACAAGAACTTCCAGCGGCTGGATTATAAAAATTACTCGCCCGGCTTGGATGTGTACGAATATCGATTAAGATATGACATATAAAATTCTAAATTCGAAATCCTAAACAAGCTCAAAATTCAAATGTTCAAATGATCAAAATCACTTATCTTGGATAAGATTTTGGATTTTGAGCTTTGTTCATTCGATTTTGTTTCGAATTTAGAACTTAGAGCTTAGAATTTACGAAAAGGACGCGTTTCTCGCGTCCTTTTTGAATGCCTCTTGATTTACCAACCCGCCCTTTGTGCCAGTCCTAGTGCGTAGTCAGGCCAGAATACTCCGGCAGAAGGCCCGCCATTGCACGAACCGTCTGACTCGCCCGGTTTTTTCGTCCATAGGAAAGCGTCCACCAAAGCGTTCCCCGTATTTGACGTAGGCGCTGATCCTAAGCCACGGCCGGACGGATTGCACCATTCCGAATTGGCCGCCGGCCCTTGGCCATTGCGCCCGGTATCAATGATAAAGTGCTTGTTCCCGGCTGCGGATGAAATCTGGCTGCCGTAATTGATGTTGTCAGAGGTCGTCACGAAATTGGAGGTATTGAGCGCAAATCCGTCGGCTGAAGCGACTCCGGCGCTATTGAGCCTTGAGGCCATGTCGTAAGCCGCGATCCAGCCGGAATGTCCGGCGTCAACATAAACCGTGATTCCTTTTGACTTGTAAGCGGTGATAGCATCCTTGATCAGTTGAAAGCGCGTTTGCTTGTCGGTTTGCGACAGACAGTCGGTTAAGGCCAAAGCATCGGGCTCAAGAACGATCACGGCTTTCCTGTTGCCGATCGCTGAAGCAATGGCATTGGTCCAGGTTCGGTAAGCGTCGGGACTGCCCACGCCGCCGGCCGAATATCCGCCGCAATCTCTTTGCGGAATGTTGTAGACGACAAACACAGGGACAGCTCCGGCCGCCGAGGTTTTGTTCGCGTAATTGCTGACGTCAGCAGAGATGTTGGCGTTCCAATTGCCCAGCCACATCGCTTCCGGCTGGTTGGCGATCTTGTCCATTAAAGACGCGTTGTATGAGTCCCAGCTGCGGTGGGAATCGGCCCAGTGCTTGGCGTCCGAATCCGGGTTAACATAAAATTTCACTCCGGAAAGCGGGTTCGAGGAATTTGCCGCAGGTTGGTTTGATGAATTTACTGTTGTGGGCGTTGGAGCTGGCGCAGGCGCAGGGCTTATGGCAGCCGCTGAACTCGAATTTAACGCTGACTGAGGAATAACTTGCTTGCCCAAACTCGGGCTGCTCCAGGACAGAACGGCGCTAGCGTTGCCGTACCGCTCGTAAAATTCCATTTTCACCGGATAACTTCCGGCAGCAAGCCAGACAGTACCCTGGTTCTCAATCCCGGCGTGATCCGTCCAGTTATTGACGATTTGCTGGCCGTTGACCCACAGCCTGACCCCGTCGTCGGAGTAGGTGTAGAAGGTGTAATTTTCAGGTGCGGGGATTTGGATATTGCCGGCCCAGCGGACAGTAAAGACATCTGACGGAAAATTTGCGGCCGGCGAGCCGTTGCCCCAGTTGAAATTGACCGCGGAATCGGTCCTCGTCAAGGCCAGATTGGAAAAATTCAAATCGGAATAATAGGAACCAAGCAGCCCTTGAGTTGAAGCCGCAACGATCGGAGAATTTACGGTTGCTGCAACTGAATTGTCCGTGAACAGCTGGGATTTTGGCACGATCTCCTTTGACTGCCGATTGGAAGCCCAGGACAATTTGGCAACCGCATTGATCGTGTTGTCATAAAACTCCATTTTTAGATCGTACTTCTGGTTGGCGGTTAAATATATCGTTCCTGAATTTTCAGTGGCGCCATGATCGGACCAATTATCGATTATCAGCTGGTTATTGACCCAAAGCCTGACTCCGTCATCAGACACGGTAAAGAATGAATAGTTTTCGGAATAGCGGGGCATGACCTGGCCTGCCCAGCGGACGGAAAAACTTTCCGGGTCCACGCCGGCAACGGGCGAACCCTGGCCCCAGTCAAAACTTATAGAATCATCAATGCGCGTGGAAATTGGGCTAGTCAAATCTTTGTTGTTGAAATAAGTTGCATGCAGGCCGTTGACCACCTCGGCTTGCGTATGAACGCCGCCAAAGTTGAAAGTCCCTGCCAGAACCGCAATGGCAAAAGCCAAAGCTGTGCCTTTGCGAACCTGTTTTTTTATTTTGTTGTTGGTCTTGGTGTAATTTTTTCCAGGAAATCTCATTGATAAGGGTTCCCCTGTTTAATTGCTCGATCATTTTAACCAAAACCAAGCAATATGCAAGCAATAAAAAGAGCTTTGTTACACAAAAGCTGTGGATATCAAAATATTTTAGCTGATCTGACAGGAATTTATGTATCAAACGCCGAAGCAATCACTTGTTCTCTGTAAAACAAGTAATATCTCTTGCTTCGCAAGACGTAATAAATAGTAATTTTAAGGGTCTTACTTTTCAAAACGAAAAGGGATCGAACATTGCTGCCGATCCCTTATTACTCTCGAACTCCTCCTGAATATTATTGCCCTGGTCAGACGACGCGCTCGAACTGGAACTGTCCGTTGTTCTTCCCGACGATGAACGCCATGACCGCGGCGTCAGGGAATTTCATCCCGAGAATCTTCCTGGCCGATTCCAGGTCTTCCCTGTGGGTAGCCAGTTCGGTCTCTGCGTCCGGAAACGCCGCCGATCCGCCGTAGTACGCGCAATCGAGGTGGTTTACCAGGACGATCGTCTCTGTCCCATGATGCATGCATCCGATCTCGATGTTCTTCTCGATCCAGGCGGCTGCGCCCGGAAAGTTCTCCTTCTTGAGCTCCCGGCAACCTCCGGCGTCGGTCTTGTGGTCGTACTCCTCCGGAGCAACTCGGAACGTCTGCTCCACGAACTCCTGGGTCGCGTGCCGGAACCTTGGGTCGATGCAGGACAGGACAAACACCTTGGCACAAGCCATAGGACTCCTTTGAAGAAGCGCGCTGGGTGGTTTGGTAATGGCCTCTCTACTCGAGCCGTTGGAAAAGGAACGAATGTCTAACTTTATCATATTTCAGGAGTTCGGTCAACGTTTGGTTTAAAAAAGCCCTTAATCATTGTGGTAATTCGGGATATGAGCTATACTTAGTTGCTAAGTCTTGGTATCAAGACGATCATTTACAACGATTGGTCGGGGCAAAATAATTTCAGAAAGGAACACGCACTCATGGACGCTAAACA
>JBLMZH010000001.1:0-19259 GCA_050258715.1 Acidobacteriaceae bacterium | reverse complement strand
TCAATTTTGCAAGCAGTTATTGGTTTGTTTCAATTCTTTAAACAATCATCATTAGGGTTATCGTGGCTCGGTGAATATATTGCCCCGATCGGTACGCCTGGCGTTGCTTCCATAGACTTTCACAGCCTAAAGATCCTTAGGGCTTATGGAACCCTCCCGCATCCAAACATTTTAGGCGCATTTCTAGTATTTGGCTTATTTATAGGATTATATTATGTTTCACGTGAAACATTTGTTAAAAAACTGTTGGTTTCATGTGGAACAACTGTGATTTTATTGGGAATAATCGCTTCTTTTTCTCGATCTGCATGGCTTATTGCGATATTCGGACTAGTTTCATTCACTCTGTATAATCTGTATCGCAAAAATTTGTCAGCAGTACCGGTTATTGTTTTGATCCTGTTGGTTTCATGTGGAACGTTCTTTATAACCTCGGGAAAACTGGTAAAAAGCCGGGTTTCAGAACTAAATGCCTCCTCAACTTCAATAACTTTGCGGGAAGGCTTTAATAGGATGAGTTTTGACTTAATTAAAACAAGTCCAATTTTAGGAGTGGGGATTGGAAATTATATTCCCAACCTTCAATCAGCTTATTCATTACAACCCTGGCAATACCAACCGCCTCATAACATCTTTCTTTTTATTTTGGCGGAAACTGGCATATTAGGCCTATTTTCCTTTTGTTTAATGCTCTATTTTGTTATCAGTTCCACGTGGAACTTTAAAAAAGATATTTTAACTTTCGGCCTGCTAGGGATCTTTGTTGGTTTTTTGGCCCTCGGCATGTTTGACCATTACCTGGTTACCATCCAACAAGGGCAATTAATGTTCTTTACTCTTATTGGAATAATCTTGGCTCAACAAAATAACTCAATAACCTATGCACCAACTCAAAAGAATAATTCGTAAAGCCGTTCCACAATCCCTGATCTCGGGTTACCATTATTTTTTGGCCCAATTGGCTGACATGTACTACCGTCATCCAACTGGGAAAATGACGATAATCGGAATTACCGGAACCAAGGGCAAGACATCTGCCGCAAATTACGTCTGGTCTGTCCTAACCGCGTGCGGATATAAAACTGGGTTGATCGGAACTGCCAACATTAGGTTTGGGCAAAAGGAAATTATGAATAATTTTCACATGACCATGCCCGGCCCGCTTCACCTTCAAAAACTCTTCAGAGAAATGCTCGACCAAGGCTGCACGCATGTAGTTATGGAGGCAACATCCGAAGGCATGAAACTTTTTAGGCACATCGGGATCGAGTTTGATGCTGCCATCTTCACAAATTTAACCCCTGAACATTTGCCTTCCCATGGTGGGAGCTTTGAACGCTATAAAAACGAAAAAACCAAGCTTTTTAAAGCCTTGCAGAGTCCTGAAAAAACCATCAATGGCAAGCGGGTCCGAAAAACATCAATAATAAACGCTGACAGCGACCATGCTAATTTATTTTTAAGCTTTCCTTCTTCAAATAAGCTGACTTTCAGCATACGAGAACCTTCCGATTTTCAGGCGACCTCACTTAATGAAACCGTTACCGGCGTGGATTTTAATGTTAACTCGGTTCCGTTTCATCTTTCTTTGCTTGGCGGATTCAACGTTTATAACGCCCTGCCTGCAATCGCGCTGGGATCAGCTTTTGGACTCGACCAAGGCCACATCCAGCAGGGGATCGCTGATTTGAAAACGATCCCGGGACGAATGGAACTCATTGAAGCCGGACAAAATTTCACCGTCATCGTCGATTATGCCCATGAAAAAATCAGCATGAACGCCGTTTTGGATACTGCAAAAAAAATGGCCAAAGAACATAAGGTCATTGTATTGTTGGGGGCAGAAGGCGGAGGAAGAGACAAGGCAAAACGGCCGGCAATGGGGGAGGCTGCGGGCCGCAAGGCTGATTATGTAATATGTTCAAACGTCGATCCTTATGAGGACGATCCGTTTCCAATCGCCAATGACATAGCTGTTGCCGCTGAATCTGAAGGCAAGGTCCGCAACCAGAATTTGTTCGTGATCCTGGACCGGCGGGAAGGGATTAAGAAGGCTCTTGATCTGGCTCAAAAAGGGGATATAGTATTGATCACTGGCAAGGGAGCTGAACAAAGCATTGTTATTGGCGGCAAAAGCTATCCTTGGGATGACCGTGACGTCGTTTCGGAAGAGCTGTCTAAGGTTAAAAACAAACAACAAACGACCGGAGGGTAATTATGGACATTGAGGTCGGCACCAGAGAGTGGCTGGAACGGGAGATCATGAACATGCTGGATGGAAGACAGGTTTCTGAAAGCGAGATCGTACGAACGCTTATTCTCGCCCCTGTCACAATCAGAGACCTCCTCAACAAAATGGAAGAGAACAAAAAGATCGTGCTCATCAAGGAGGTCGACAAAGACAGGGTCTGGCAAAAATCCGGCTAGACCGGTGCCAGCGCTCCAATGTAAAAGACGAGACCCTTTTTTCCTAAGGGGCTCGTCTTTTGTGTTGCGGGCGGCACAGGGCCAGTCAGGCTCTTCTCAGCCATTTGGGAAGCGATTCTTCCGGCATCCTGGCACGAGTGTTGCAGTCTGTGGCCGGAACCTCTTGGCCAGCGGCCATGGGTTCAAAACCCATCAGCTTTCTGAACTGATTGATCCGTCGCGGCGTCTCGCTCAAGGTCTCCAACAGGTGAAACACGACCTTGACGCTCCCATCCGAAAACTTGACGGCGTGGACTCCCAAACAGTTGACGTACAGGTTGGCGAAAGCCATTCAAACCTCCTTTGCTTTCCGTATTCAGATTTAAAGATTATCTGATTTAAAAGCATTAAGCAAGAAAAAATCCAGCCGTTGACTGGAAAAATATTAAAAATCTTTAGCGCTGCCTGATCCGACAGCGGAACAGCTCGCCTTGACGGCAGAACCCGCCCTTTGTCCAATTCATTGGTGGACCTAGGGAGAATCGAACTCCCGTCCCGGCAATGCGAATGCCGTGTACTACCACTATACGATAGGCCCTGAGGTCAGGCGGCTTTTAAAATCGAAGCAAATGGGAAAAAAAATGATCGACTTTGCCGGTTGTCCTGTTGAAGAAAAATAATCCAAAAAGAATGGCAAAAAAAACAAGGTTCAATAAGACTACCTTCACTAAATCTTTGCCAACCTGCTTATTCTCATCTTCCTGGCGATTGACCAGTACTGGATTTTGCTTAGGCATAGGGTAAAATTAATCAAATTAATGAACGGATAAAGCAAGGGGATTATAGCGATATTCATGGTATTTTTCAAACGAAGCAGTTTTGTATATAATGGGTTTGAAATCACTTCAACGAATATACCAATTTGGAAAATTTAACCATCATCATAGCCGCGGCGGCGGGAATAGAATTGATCGGACTGGTTTTTCTTTTTGTGAAGCTTAGCCGGCTCGACCGGATAAGAAAAGAATTTCTGACCTCGGGCTTGGGCAAGGATCTAGAACAAGTCTTAATCGAACAGAACAGGAACATCACTCAACTGCGCTCGGACGTCCTGCAGCTGAATGAAATGCTGACCGATTTGACCATAATCAACCAGTCAAACTACCAAAAAATGGGGTTTGTCAGATTCAACCCCTTCGAGGATGCCGGTGCAAATATGAGCTTTGCCCTGGCGCTCCTGAACGGACAAGGCGACGGAGTCGTGATCTCGTCGCTCCATGGCAGGGAAGGAACCAGAATGTACGCCAAGACCGTTGAAAAAGGCAATTCAAAGTTCAAGCTGACAGAAGAAGAATTAACCGCGATAAAAAATGCTAAACAGACGACCAATGACGCAAACTAAAGAATCATATCCTGAAACCGTGGTTTCGGCCGGCATGCGGATCGAAGGTGAGCTGAAAAGCAACGGCAACATCAAGATCGATGGTATCATAAGCGGCAAGGTCCACACTTCGCAGGATCTGGAAATCGGACCGAACGCCCAGATCGACGCTGACTTGATCGCGGGCAACGCGACGGTGGCGGGGATTGTTAAAGGAAACATCACCGTGAAGAACACTTTGACCATCCTTGAGACCGGCAAGATCATCGGGAACATCAGCTGCACCACGATCGGGATCAGGGAAGGCGCTTATTTCAGCGGGGCTTGCAGGATGCAGGAACCAAAAACTGCCGCAACAGCCAAGCTCGAACCCGAACCGGAAGAGGAAGAAGAGGAATAATTGGTAATTAGTCAGGCGCATCCTGATGTCTGCTAGTTACTAATAGCTAATTACCATCATGTACTTCTATATCGTCGACCCAACAAAACTAAACCAAAAAAACTTTGAACGAGTACAGAACCAACTGTACTCGTGTCTTTCTGAACACCGGATCACGGGCGAAGTAACAAGAGTGACTACTCTGAGGACCATTCCTCAGCTGGTTGAGATCGCGTTTTCGCGCGGGGTGAAAACGCTCGTGGCGGTGGGAACAGACGAAACTTTGCAGGAAGTCATCAACTCGGTCAAAGATAGGCCTATAACTCTAGGTTATATTCCGGTGATGGAAACTGAACTTTCAAGAATCTTCGGGCTTACGGATATCGAATCGTCCGCAAAAACGATTGCCAGCCGAAGGGTCCAGCAGCTTGATTTGGGTTTGGTCAATAACAACTGGTTCTTCACCAACTTAAGCTTCGGCGAACCCGCAGCCGAGCAGAACGGGTTTTTCAGCATCCTTAAGAACAGCATCAATTTGCCGGTGTTCGAAGTAAAATTTTCGGTGGACGGAAAATTCAGCGGCATGGTTGAAGCCGTGGCCGGGATGGTGGTCAATGCCCGGGACAATTCTTCCGATTCGACGAAGCTTGCCAACCCGACCGACGGCATTCTCGACATTTTGCTTCTGCCCAACATGAGCAGTTACAAGCTTTGGCAATACCGGAAAGATCTGGCCTCCGGGTGTTTCGAAAAAATCCCGGGCTGCTCGCTCATGCATTTGAAGAAAATGGAAATTTCCTCGCCCGAAGGACTGCCGCTTAAAACCGGAGGCAAGGTCATTACCAAAACGCCGGCCATAATCGAAATTCTACCCAAGGCTTTGAAGATGATCGTCGGACGAGAACGGACATTCTAAAACTTGTGGTATAATTCCTGTAATTTCACCATGACCGATTCACACGCATACAAATTATTTGCAGGATTTTTGGTCATTTCAATGGCGGTTTTCGGCATTGCCAGCATTCTGACCATGATCCATGCCGACGCCAATTGCAGTTCGTGCCCTGAGAAGACCGGTTTGTTTAATACCATGGATGCGGGTTCTGGGTGCGTTGACTATCATCTCGGGCTCCTGCAGATGCTATCGTCATCAAACTCCCCGGGCAGCCCTCTTCTTTTTATAAGCCTGATTCTGACCGGCTGGCTGGCATTCTTGCTGCTTGAAAAACTATTTGAAAACTTCAAATTATCTGCGCTCGAAAAATTCAAGTCAGAACTTTTCGATCCGCCCAGCAACAGTTTTAGCCTGAAGCTATTAAGCTGGCTTAAAGCCATCGAAAAAAGCGACCCCTTGCTGAATTTTGCCTAGCAAAAGGTCTTTAAAGTTTCATTTAAAAGACCTTTTGATCACGCTCAACTCAAAGGGTCTTTTTTAATTCACTAACTTACATGAAAAAAACTATCATTGATATCCAGGGGATGCATTGCCGGTCATGCGAGCTGCTCATTGAAGGTAACCTCAAAAAAATTGAGGGAGTGGAAAAGGTTTCAGTCAGCGCCGCCACAGGCAAGGCCAAAATCTGGGTTTCGCGGAGTCTCTCACAAAACGAACTTGCCAAAGCCGTGGAAGAAGCTGGCTACATGCTGGGAAAAGAAAGTAAATCCCTTCTCTCGCACAATCCGCGAACCTATTGGAACTTGTTTTTCGCCGGGGTCGTAGTGATGCTGGGCTATCTGGCAATAAGACTTATGGGATTTGAAAATCTGCCGGCCAAACTTACCCAACAAAGCATTGTTGCCGCGCCAATAACCGGACTTGTGGCCGGAGTCTCTTCCTGCATGGCCTTAATTGGCGGCCTTGTCCTGGCGGTTTCAGCAAACCATTCAAAATTGCACCCCGAAGCTTCCGCGTTGGAAAAATTCAAGCCTCATCTTTTCTTTAACCTCGGAAGGGTCTTGGGATTCGGACTGCTCGGCGGACTCGTCGGTCTTCTGGGAGCGAGCCTTCAACCGTCAATAAAATTATTGAGCGCTTTGACTTTGGCAATCGGGGTTTTGATGGTCTTGTTGGGACTCAAATTGACCGAGGTCTTTCCGTTCCTTGATAGAATCAATCTTACCTTGCCAAAATTCTTTGGCAAAAAGAGCCTGGCCATAGACAAAGGCTATTCGAACCTGGGCACGTTTGGAGGGGGAGCAATGACCTTCTTCCTCCCGTGCGGATTTACTCAGGCGATGCAGCTGTTTGCTTTAAGCACCGGCAGTTTCGTAAAGGGAGGATTGATCATGTCCTTGTTTGCCTTGGGCACGACTCCCGGCCTTTTAGGGATCGGCGGATTGTCCTCCATTTTCAAGGCCCAAAAAGCAAAAATCTTCTTCGCCATAGCCGGATTGGCCGTTGTCTTCTTCGGCGGAGCGAACATCACCAACGCAAAACGAATTCTTTTTCCGAGGATTATACTTCCGCAAGCGGTTAATTTTCGCAGCGGACCTGCGGTTGATCCGGAAGTCGCTTTCACAGGCGACCCTTCCGCGGCCTTGGAGCTCAAAACAACTTACAGGCTTGGGAAAGATATTGACCCGAACAAATTCACGGTAAAAGTGGGCCAGCCAATCAGATTTACTGTTGATTCCAAGGACCAAGGAATAGGTTGCATGAGTACGATAATGATTCCGGGGTTGTATAATCAACCTCTGCTGCTTGAAAAGAATAAAACCTTGACCATGGAATTTACTCCGAAGAAAAAAGGAGATTATCCCATTACTTGCGCAATGGGTGTTAAGAGAGGGACATTAACTGTAGAATAATAAACATGAACCACGAACAACCAACTGACCAAAAAAACCTTCTGCTGCAAGGCATGCACTGCGCGTCCTGCGCCATGCTCATTGAGCGGTCGCTGACGCAAGTGCCCGGCGTGATCAAGGCCAACGTCAATTTTGCCGCGGAAAAAGCCCTGATCAATTTTGACCCGCAAAAAACCAAAACCGAAGACCTGATCAAGGCCGTGGAAAAAGCGGGGTACAAAGCGGAACTTGCTGATTCAAAAAATCCCGAACACGAGAATCATTTAAAGCATCATGAAATGCAGGGGAGCTTAAATCGTTTTTTGATTAGTGCACTCTTAAGCCTACCCCTGGTATACTTCATGCTCTTTGACTTCATTCAAAACTTTCCGGGCAAGTCCGTTTTGCCTTTCATCGGGATCATTTCGCTGGCGATCGCAACCCCCGTTCAATTCATCATCGGCAAGGGATTCTATAAAGGAATGTGGTCCGCTCTGAAAATGAAAACGTTCAACATGGACAGCCTTATCGCGATCGGCACCTCGACCGCTTACTTCTACAGCCTTATAAACTTCGCGGCATTCGCAGCAAGAAACAAGTCTTTGTTCGGACTTGATGGAGAAAAAATTCCAGACCTTTACTTTGAAACAGCCGTGTTCCTCATAACCTTCGTGCTTTTGGGGAAATGGCTTGAGGCCCGGACCAAAGGCAAAACTTCGGAAGCGATCAAAAAATTGATGGGGTTGGCGCCCAAAACCGCCCGAGTAATCAGAAACAAACAGACCCTCGACGTTCCCATCGAACACGTTATTCACGGGGATTTGGTGATGGTCAGGCCGGGCGAAAAAATCCCGGTGGACGGCATTGTTTCCAAAGGTCTGTCTGCGGTTGACGAATCAATGATTACCGGAGAAAGCCTGCCGATCGAGAAACAAACGGGCGACTCGGTGGTCGGCGGATCGATCAACAAAACGGGCAGCTTCGAATTCAAGGCAACCAAAGTCGGTTCGGAAACGGTTTTAGCGCAAATCATCCGGCTGGTCGAAGAAGCCCAGGGGAGCAAGGCTAAAATTCAAGACCTGGCCGACAGGATCTCGAGCTGGTTTGTACCAGCCGTCATCGGAATTGCGATCATTACCTTTATAGTTTGGTATTTCTTCCTTGGCGGAACCTTGGCTTTTGCCTTAATGGCCTTCACATCCGTAATTGTCATTGCCTGTCCTTGCGCACTCGGCCTGGCAACCCCGACCGCTTTAATGGTCGGAACAGGGCGGGGAGCGGAAACCGGAATTCTGATCAAAGGCGGGGAGCCTTTGGAAATGGCCGGCCAAATCAACGCGATCGTTTTCGACAAAACCGGCACGATCACTGTCGGTAAGCCAAAAGTCACTGACGTTGTCAGCCTGAAACAAATGAAAGAAGATGAGATATTGTCCATCGGAGGGAGTCTGGAAAGATCGTCGGAACACCCTCTGGCTGAAGCCGTCTACTTGGAGGCCAAAGAACGAAAGCTTGAGATTTCGGAGATCGACGGCTTCGAAAGCGTTCCCGGGCAAGGAGTGTTTGCAAAAATAAACGGCAAGGGCTACTGGTTGGGGAACAGAAAGTTGATGGACTCGAAACAGGTGGACCTGAAACTTGCGGAAGCTAAACTCTCTGAATTGGAAAACGAGGGGAAAACCGCAATACTGCTTGCTGACCAAGACGGCATAACAGGCATGATCGCTGTTGCGGACACGGTCAAGCCGACTTCAAAAGCGGCGTTTGAAAAACTTCGCGCTTTAGGAATTGAAACGTATATGATCACAGGCGACAACCAACGGACAGCGAACGCCATCGCGTCTCAGGTGGGAATAACAAACGTTTTGGCCGAAGTCATGCCAAAGGATAAGGCGGGCGAGGTAAAAAAACTCCAAGCTTTGGGAAAAAGGGTCGCAATGGTGGGGGACGGGGTGAACGACGCACCGGCCCTGGCCCAGGCCGATTTGGGAATCGCCATGGGCAGCGGCACTGATGTTGCCATGGAAAGCGGCGGGATCGTGATCATGAAAAACGATCTGATGCAGGTTCCTCACGCGCTGCAGCTGTCAAAAGAAACGGTTGGCAAAATTCGGCAAAATCTTTTCTTTGCCCTGTTCTACAACGTCATTGGCATCCCGATTGCGGCCAGAGTGCTCATGTCGTTAGGCCTTATCCTTAAGCCCGAATTGGCAGGATTGGCCATGGCCTTAAGCTCGGTGTCAGTGGTCAGCAATTCTCTGACGCTGCGGATGTTCAAGCCGGGCCGGCGCAATTGGATTTCTATGGCCGCTCCGATCGTGATGGGTGGATTCTTCCTGTTCCTGTTCTTCGAATTCGCCCGATTCAGTTCGGGAATGTAAAAAAACCATCTTTCGATGACTCTCTTTCCGAAACGGGTACGTGAATTCCCGTGCCGCTGAAGTGACTTGTCCTCGGCAGCACCCGTTCGATTCCCGTGTCAACTACAAGAAAAATTCCCCACCACAAGGGTGAGGAATTTTTCTTTGGAGCGGGTAACGGGAATCGAACCCGTATCTTCTCCATGGCAAGGAGATATTCTACCACTGAACCATACCCGCGCGTCGCAGGCGGTAGATCTCCGCGTCCGTAAGAAACGACCGCTACGATCTACATGCTGCTCCTTTTTCGAAAAAATATCTTCGCTGCGCCTCATATTTTTTCGAATAAAGATTCAAGCTTACGAGCGGGCAGGCCCGCTCCAGCTTAACGAATTATTTATTTGGTGCCTCGGGTCAGAATCGAACTGACGACGCCAGCCTCTTCAGGGCTGCGCTCTACCACTGAGCTACCGAGGCTCGTCGCGATTGGTTTTCCTTCGCATTATGCAGTTGGCATCTGCTTCGGAAAACATATCGCTCCTCTTTCGAAAAAATATGTGCTCGCTTCGCTGTGCCTCATATTTTTTCGAGTACAGACATTATATCAAATCCCGAAAAAAACTCTAACCGTTTACTTGGTGGACGCTTGAGGATTCGAACCTCAGACCTTCTCGGTGTAAACGAGACGCTCTAACCAGCTGAGCTAAGCGTCCTTGGTGGGGACGGAGGGACTCGAACCCTCACGCCTTGCGGCATACGCACCTCAAGCGTACGTGTATACCAGTTCCACCACGTCCCCAAATACTGCTTATAAATTATACTGAAAAGACGAGATCTTATCAATGCTCCCTTGTTTTACCTCTACACCAAAAACACCCTCCTTTCGCGGAGGGTGTTTTCTTTACATCAGAACTTTTGCTACATCGGGGAATGGACTTCCCTCGAGGTCATGGCGCTCATCGCTCCCAATATGCCCACGACAATCCCGAGGATGATGTCGTTTGTCACCACGCGGCTCGTGCTTGAATACTTCAGGACAAACGGAGCAATGATCAGCCAGATGCCCAAAAGCAAGCTCAGCCAGCTTGGCCACGTCATTCTGTCATCCGACATCATTCGCACTCCGCCGAAGATGATCGCCAGTATACCAACAATGACATCGTTGGTAGGCGATACTCCGAAGGCCCTAAAACCCAAAACGAACGGAGCAATGATCAGCCAGATGCCAGCAAGAATAATTATTCCGCTTAAGGTATTTTTTGACATAGAATCACCCCCTTTTTCTCAGCGTCTAAAATTATGAAGTTAATTTTTGTTAGATACAGGTTAGCACTGACAATTATTTTATGAATTGGAAAATAAACCTAAAGAATAATCCCTTGTAATCAGGCCTTTCTTCAAATGTCAGCCCTTGACAAAAACCCGATTTTATGATAATGTTCTGTGTTGCGTGCCCCGTCCCCGCCTTGCGCGGGGCGGGTGTAGGCAACTTATTTAATAATAAGGCCTATTTCCGCAAAAAGCTCCAAAGCACATGCAGCTTTAGGGCAAGCACCTTAAAAAACAAAGATCATCTAGAAAGGTCATAATAACTTTCCGTTCTTTCTTTTATAGGAGACAGAAAGAGAGGAAGACAAGGAGATTTCTTATTTGATGACAGCCCGTTTTGAACGGGTGAAGCCGGCGGACATGCTTTTACTGGCATTTCTGCTTGCTTGCGGAACCATGTTCCTTTTCCCCGGTTCCACGGCAGCTTCATCCTCCAACAAAACCAGCGTCGTTCCAGAAATAAAAAACCTCCCCGTCACAACTCAAAAGCCGATCGTTCTTCCGACAGTTTCGGAGATCAACCGGTTTGTGACAGGCTTAACCACACAAGAGAAGGAAAGTTCCCCGCAAGGAAGTTCCGTCCAGACAGAGAATACAATCGAACAAACTTCGCCCCAGGTAACCGAAGTTGTCCCAACCGAACCGCTGCCCGCCGGCAAAGTAGAGGCTAAACCAATGCTGGCGAAAAGCGCGGTCGTAGTGGCGAGCGCATATCTTATTCCGCCTAAAGCGGTAAATAAGGTCTACATGCAAGAGCCCGAGATCAGGGCCTATGTCTGCCCCAAGCTTGGCAGCCAATGTGATACGTTCATCGCCATACTTAAGGCGGAGAACGGCACGCATGAATGCACCCGAGACAATCGCGGCACTAACCGCAACGGCTCTATCGACATAGGGCTGGCCCAGATAAACTGGTCCCCGCGTTCACCTTACACTTTCGAGCAGCTTCAGGATTGCACGTTCAATCTCGACATTGCTCTGAAGAAGTATGATGCAAGGGGATTCAGGCCCTGGGTGGCATACACTTCAGGCAGCTACAAGCGCCATTTGGTCGCAACGGCCATGGCTCCGGTAGTGGCCGACGAACAAAAGCCTCTGGTTACTTTGCCGACTAACTAAAACAATAAAACAAAGCCCCGCACATAATGCGGGGCTTTTAAATTCTTCTTTTTCTAACTATAATGTACTGGAAATGATAGGGTTATGGTCTGGTAGCCAAGTGGTAAGGCGGGAGTCTGCAAAACTCCTATACGCGGGTTCGATTCCCGCCCAGACCTCCACATAAAATTGCCCAGGTGGCGGAACTGGCATACGCACGGGACTTAAAATCCCGGGCCCGCAAGGGATTGAGGGTTCGATTCCCTCCCTGGGCACCAGGAATGATTTAGAATAATCAATAAATTACTGTTAGGAAATTCTTTATAAGAATTTCTTTTTTATTTCTCCACACTAATTCCACACATCCACAGGCAAGAAGGTTGACCAGGGCAAGCAATTATGGTATGTTTGCAACGAAATTGCTAAGCCTATTTTTGAAACCCACATCAAACTATGGACTTCGATATCGTTAGGAGAATCCGTCCGCAGAAAGCAACTCCGGAAAATCTATCTTACACCAGCAAATCGATCATCGTTCTCATTCTCTTAAGCTTGTTCACGCTTACGATCCCTCATCGCACCGGACTCGAAGCGGCATCCGTCGCTTCATCCTCGAGCATGGTCTTTTATATCGGCGACTACGACGTCTATCTTAAAGCTATGGAAGCAAAGGTGGAAAAACGGCGCACTCACGAACAGGTCGTTGCCCAGCTTAAAAAACAAGTCGCTTTGACCAAGAGCGTTGAACAATATCTTGACGAACAAGGTTCGCCGCTTGCGAATCACGTAGAAACCCTGCTTGAACAAAACAACTGGAAAAAAATCGTCGCGCTCTCAAACGCCGAAAGCTCGCTCTGCCGCCGCTATCCGACCTCGACCGCCAACTGCTGGGGAGTGGGCGGAAGCACTTTATGGAAAATGGGGGACAACCTCGACCAGGGCATAGTCAGCATGAACCGCTTCTTAAACAACTACCCGCTACGCTCCAAGGTCAAGTACGCTCAAATGAGCTTTGACGATATGAACGGCCTTTACAAGCAGCCCGCCCGCAACCATTGGGTCGTGAACAACCAAGTCGTGTTCCAGGACCTCTCAGCCATCGAGCGGCAAATCAACTAAAAATTTGCAAAACAAAATCCCGGCGATTAAGCCGGGATTTTTTATTCGTTTTACTCTTTCGGAGCTTCTGCTTCAGGCGCCGTTTCGGGCTTTGGCGCTTGCTGTTGCAATGAGCGAAGCGACAATCCGAGGCGGTGCTCCTGAGGCTCGATGGAGATGATCTTGAATTCCTTCTCCTCGCCGGGTTTTACGATCTCGGACGGGTCCTTGACCTCGTCGTTGGAAAGTTCAACCGAGTGGACCAGGCCGAAAATGTTCGGTTCCAGTTCCACGAATGCCCCAAAGTTCATGATCTTCGAGACCTTGCCTTTGACGATCTGGCCGACCTTGTACTTCTTGATCGATTCCAGCCAGGGGTCTTCTAAGAGGCGCTTGACTGAGAGCGAAATGCGGTCGCGATCCACGGAAATGATCTGAGCCTTGACCTTTTGGCCGACTCGGAACAAATCCTTCGGGTGGTCGATGCGGTTCCAGGCCAGTTCCGAGATGTGGACCAAGCCTTCCAGTCCGTCGCCGAACTTCAGGAAGATGCCGAAATCCACGATGCCGGAAACTTCGCCGTCCACGACTTGGCCGATGGCCAAGTGCGAAATCTTGGTGCGCAATTCCTCTTCGTTAACGGCCTTTTCAGAGACGATCAGCTTTTCGTCCTGCGGGTCTGCGGTAATGATCTTCACGCTGAAGACCTGTCCCACATAGCCCTTCAGCACTTCAAGGATCTTGTTCTTGTCTCCCTCTTCCACGCGCGGGTAATGCTCGGAGGACAGCTGCGAAACCGGCAAGAAGCCGATGACGCCGTTGACTTCGACCATAAGTCCGCCTTTGTTGGCCTCGAGAATGCGGGTCGGAATGACTTCCTTGTTCTTCAGCCGGTCCGACAAAGTCTGCCAGACGCGTTCCTGGCCTGCCTGCCTGAACGACAGTTCGATGTTGCCGTCCTTGTTCTCGGGCTCCAAGACCGAGGCAAAGACCGGCTCGCCGACCTTCAGGGTCGAAAGCCTGACCGATTCATCGTAAAGCTCCCGGCCGCGGACAACGCCTAAGCCGTAGCCTTCGATGTCGATAACAACCTCGTTCTTGCCCACTGAAAGGATCTTGCCCTCGAGCACGTCGCCGGTTTTGGGGACCTTGATGTCAGTGTCCTCAGCGGCCAGCAGCTCCGACATTGTCTGGTAGTCAGTAGCGGTAGTATTTGGCATATAAAGGTTCTTGTTCGAACATCCGCTTAAAACGGACTGCGACTCTCCGACGCTTCGGGTATTCCCAAAAAAAAGCATAAGAGCCGCTTCAAGGCGTAACCTTGGTATTCGAACTGCTCTCTTAAGCCTAAGGCTTTGAAAGCTTTTGAATTATACGCAAAAACGGCCTTTGGGGCAAGGGTTTTTGACTTTCCAAAACTGCTAAAATTTGATAAAATATTAGGGCCAAAGTGGCTTATTTTTTTGAGGATAAGGCTAATAAACACATGACCATTTCCTGGTTCGGATTAAGCAGTTTCAAGATCGTCAGCAAGGACGTAACGATCATCACTGACCCGTTCGGAAAAAGCGCGGGCTTAAGCCCGGTCAGGGGCAACGCGGATATTGTCGTTGTCACCGACCCGGAAAACGAGCTTTGCAACAATGTTGCTTCCGTTTCCGGCACCCCATTCGTGGTCAACGGCCCGGGGGAATTCGACATCAAGGGCATTTTCATCATTGGTGCTCCTGCCGGACAAAACGGAAAATCAGCCACCATCTACATGATCGAAGTTGAAGACATCAGAATCGCGCTGCTCGGTCCAGCCAAGTTGAGCGAGCTGAGCGACCAGCAAATGGAAGTTTTGGAAGGAGCGGACATCGCTCTGATCCCGGTGGGCGACAAAAACACCTTAAGCTACGAACAGGCGGCAAAGGTCACGACTCAGCTTGAACCGTACTACATCATTCCCCACTACTATAAGATCCCGGGCCTGTCCTTAACGCTCGACAAGGTCGATAAGTTCCTTCAGGAAATGGGCGGCCGAAGCGAAGCTTTGGACAAATTTACGATCAAGAAAAAGGAACTGACCGGCGAAACCACGTCCTTGATCACCCTTAACCCACAGCGATGAGGCTGACTTCGATCCAAAATCTTCCCCTGCGCAAACGGATCAGAATTCTCTGGATCACGCTCGGCGTTGCGGCAATCGCCATTCTGGCCATCTGGTACTTCAGCTTGAGCGGTTCGGTCAACCTCATGGGAGGGGAGAAGCAAAATGAAAACATTTCCAGACCGGTCGGCAACAAGTACGTCAAGGTTGACTGGGCGCAAAAACTGGACGGAAATCTCGAAGTTTACTTTAAGGTCAAGAACGACACGCAGAACATTCTTAATTTTTCAAACAAGGACCAGGTTACGTTAAAATACGACGATACAAGATCGCAGGCGAGCAAGATCGAGGACCGGCAGGGTCAGGAATTCGTCAAAAAGGTCCTGTCGAACACCGAGGTTTACGGCAAGGTCGTGTTCCCTGACGTAGGGGACACGAAAAAATTAGTGCTTGATTTTGACAATCTGTTTTTTGAAACCGATCCAAACAACAGTTTCATTGAAGAAGTAACAATTGATCTGAGCACTCTGCAAGAACCGCTGGAGATTAGGGAGTAAATTCAATATGGCCAAGGAAAACACACCAGAAAAAAAGCCGAGCACTATCGGAAACATCACCGACCGCCCGATCGAGCGGGAGATGCAGGAGTCGTATCTCGATTACGCCATGAGCGTGATCGTGACCCGCGCCCTGCCAGACGTCAGAGACGGCCTTAAGCCCGTGCACCGAAGGATTCTCTACGCCATGTCCGAACTCGGGCTTAAGCACAACACCAAGTTCCGCAAATCAGCGGCTGTGGTCGGCGAAGTGCTCGCCAAATATCATCCGCACGGCGACGTGGCGGTCTATGATACCATGGCCAGAATGGCCCAGGACTTTGCCATGCGTTATCCGCTCGTGGACGGGCAGGGAAACTTCGGCTCAATGGACGGGGATTCGCCCGCAGCCATGAGGTATACCGAAGCCCGGCTCATGCGCATTGCAGAAGAAGTTTTGTCGGATTTGGACAAGGACACGGTGGACTGGGTCGACAACTACGACGCCACCCGCAAAGAGCCCAAAGTTTTGCCGGCCAAGGCCCCCGGACTTTTGCTGAACGGCGAACTGGGGATTGCCGTCGGTATGGCCACCAACATTCCGCCGCACAACCTCAACGAACTCATCGACGCCACCAATAAGCTCATCGACAACCCCGAAGCCACGACCGAGGACCTCATGGAATTCATCCAAGGTCCTGATTTCCCGACCGGCGGCTATATTTACGACTGGAACACGATCAAACAAACCTACGCCACCGGCAAGGGCCCGATCGTCATGCGCGGCAAGACTGAGATCATCGAGGAAAAAGGCACTTTTCACATCATCATCACCGAGATTCCTTACCGCGTGAACAAAGCTTCGCTCCTGGAGCAGTTCGCGGAGCTGGTCAAGGACAAGCGCATCGAGGGAATCAAGGACCTTCGCGACGAATCGGACAAGGACGGGGTCAGGATCGTCATTGACCTCAAAAAAGACGCGCTCCCGAACAAAATTCTCAATCAGCTGTTCAAATATTCGAGCCTGCAGGAAACATTCCACGTCAACATGCTGGCTTTGGTGGACGGCATTGAGCCGAGAGTTTTGAACCTCAAGAACATTTTGGAATATTACATTGCCCACCGGATGGACGTCGTAAAAAGACGGACCATTTTCGAGCTTAACAAGGCCAAGGAACGCGCCCACATTCTGGAAGGGTTGAAGAAGGCCCTAGACCACATTGACGCCATCATCGCGACCATCAAAAAATCGGAAACGGCCGAGATCGCGCACGGCGCGCTGATGAGCAAGTTCAAACTTTCCGACAAGCAGGCCGCGGCCATTCTCCAGATGCAGCTTCGGGCCCTGGCCGGATTGGAACGCAAGAAGATCGAGGATGAACTCAAGGAAAAACGGAAACTGATCGCCGAACTTGAAGATCTTTTGAAGAGCGAAAAGAAGATGAAGGCCCTGATCAAGACTGAGCTGGCTGAACTGAAAGAAAACTTCGGCGACGAGCGCAGAACCAAGCTCGTAAAAACCCCGATCGGTGAATTCACGGCCGAAGATTTGATTCCCGAACAGCCTAGCCTGGTCATCATCACCAAATCCGGCTACGTCAAGCGCCTGCCGCCGGACACCTATAAGAGCCAAGGCCGAGGAGGCAAGGGCGTAATCGGAATTACGACCAAGGAAGAGGACGCGGTCGAATGGATGCAGACCTCGAACACCCACGACGACATCCTGTTCTTCACCAACAAGGGCCGGGCTTTCCAAACCAAGGTCTACGAACTGCCGGAAGGTTCAAGAACGTCCCGCGGCCAGGCTTTGGTCAACTTCCTGGACCTGCCCAGCGACGAAAAAGTCCAAAGCGTTCAGACCATTTCCAAAAAAACCCCGGCCAAGTTCCTGGTGCTTTGCACCAAACAAGGCTTGATCAAGAAAACCCCGATCGAAGAATTTGCCAAGGTCAGGCGCTCTGGCTTAATTGCCATCAAACTTCATTCCGGCGATGAATTGAAGTGGGTCAAATACTCGACCGGTGTCGACGACATCATCCTTTCAACTTCCAACGGCCAGGCCATCAGGTTCGGCGAAAAAGACGTCCGGGCCATGGGGCGCACCGCGGCCGGCGTCAGAGGCATGCGGGCCAAGAAGGACGACTTCATCATGAGCATGGATTTGGTCAACCAGAAAGACAATTTGGACAATCTGCAAATCCTGGTCATTACTGAAAACGGCTTGGGCAAGCGAACCGACATCAAGTTCTACAAAAAACAGCATCGCGGCGGGTCGGGGATTAAGACCTTGAAGGTCAGCCCCAAGACCGGCAAAATCGTCTCGCTCCATGTCATTGATAAAAGCCTGGAACGGGACCTGGTGGTCATCACCAAGGCCGGACAAACGCTGCGCACACCCGTGGCCAAAATCTCGGTGCTCGGCCGGGCCACGCAAGGCGTCAGGATCATGACGCTTGAGCCGGGCGACAAGGTCGCGACCACAACCTTAATCTAATCAAGTAAAACCGCCGGCAAAAAACCGGCGGTTTTTGTTTAGTGATAAACTTAAATAAACTTGGAATAATCGCCGAAACCAACTAAAATATAACTATGCTAAAAATAGTCGCAACACCTATAGGCAATCTCAAGGACATAACCATCCGAGCCATTGAATCGTTAAAGGAGTGCGACTTCATCATTGCCGAAAATCCCAAAAACAGCCTGAAACTGCTCAACGCCTACGGTGTTAGCCGCAAACCCATGGTTCAGTTTGCGGAGTTCAATGAAAAAAAGATCCTTGATACATTGGTTGAGAGGCTGGGTCGGGAAACGGGCTGCCTGATAACCGATGCCGGCACGCCCGGAGTCTCTGATCCGGGCTTCCGCCTGGCCAGAGAATGCACCGCAAAAGGATTAAAGATCGAATCCGTACCCGGTCCATCAGCCGCAATTACAGCCTTAACTGTTTCCGGGCTTCCGACCGACCGCTTTTTGTTCATAGGCTTCTTGCCCAGGACCGAGAATAAACTTACCGAGGTTTTGAAGCTTGGAATGACCACGGAAGCAACTATTATCTTTTTTGACTCGCCGTTTCGAATAGCCAAAAGCGTTGAGATTATTGCCAGACATTTTCCCGAAGCAAATTTGGTGGTCGGAAGAGAGCTGACCAAGCTCCACGAAGAGATCATCCGCGGAAAAAGCGGCGAAGTGTCTAAAGATCTTTCGGGCAGAAAATCAATCAAGGGCGAAATCGCCGGAGTCATATCTTTCAAATAGCAATTAAAGAAAAGCTTCATGTCGGGACACAGCAAATGGTCGACGATCAAAAGGCAAAAAGCGGTCAATGACCAAAAAAAGGGCCAGGTCTTCACCAAGATCGGCCGCAACATTACGATCGCGGTCAGATCCGGCGGAAGTATTGACCCCGCTTTCAATTTCAAATTGCGAATGGCGTTGGACCAAGCCCGCGAAGCCGGCATGCCGAATGACAACATCGAACGGGCCATCAAGCGGGGAGCGGGAGAAGGCAAGGAAGCGATCGAAGAGGTGGTATATGAAGGCTACGGGCCGTTTGGCACGGCATTTTTAGTGGAAGCGGCCACAGACAACCCCAACCGGACTTCCAACAACATCAAGCACATTTTTTCCAAGCATGACGGCAACATGGGAGCGCAGGGCAGCGTGGCCTGGCAGTTTTCGACCAAGGGACAAATTTTGGTCGAGCGCGACCGCGACGATCTTTCGGATTTGGAACTCGTCGCCATCGATTCCGGCGCTGAGGATGTAAGGGAGTCGAAAGAAGGCCTGGAAGTCT